>NZ_FMDO01000058.1 GCF_900095305.1 Proteiniborus sp. DW1
ATAAAAAAGTGAGCCTATGAGTTATTCTCTAGGCTCATAATATTTCAATAATAAGTTTGCATGAATCTGCTAATATAGTTGCTCCATTTGTTAAACTTGAATCATCAGATACTAAGAGCAAAAACACGTTTGCAATTTCTTCATCTGTCTGATTCGTCTATTACATACTTAATTGCCTTCTTTTCTAAGTCATCTTCTTTTACAAGAACAGTTTGAAGATGGACTGTTTCACAAAAATAACGATTTTGAATTCAGTTTTTTTTCTTTTTTTGTATGGCCTCGTCTTCAATTTTCAAAAGCATCTTTGGATCTCCAGCCATCATTACCATATCTCCTGCTTCGATTACCGTTGTTCCCCTTGGCGTAATCATCCTGCCATTTCTTCTAACTAGAACAAATGATACATCCTTAGGCAGATTAATATCTATTATGGCTTTGCCGACAAAGGGACTACTGACTGGAATCTTTAATTCTAATAGTTCTGAATATATCTCACCAGAATAGTCTGTAAAAGTCTTTAGAACAGTCCCTTCATCCTCTACTAAATCTAACTTCTTAGCAATTGGAACCAGTAGAGTCCCTTGTATTAAAACAGATAATAGACCAACGAAAAACACAATATTAAATATTTCCTCTCCCAGCATTATCCCTTTAGTTAAAGGATATGTGGCAAAGACAATAGAAGCAGCTCCACGAAATCCCACCCAAGAAACAAGGAGTATCTCCTCCTTAGTTCTCTTAAATACAGCCAATATAGGAAATACAGCTAAAGGGCGAGCTACAAATATAATAAAAAGTGCCACTCCAACTCCTGGTAAAACTATGTTTTTCAATATAGACGGGAATACTAGCAACCCTAAAGTAAAGAACAAAAAAATCTGCATAAGCCAAGACAATCCATCAAAATAGCGAACTAAGCTTGTTTTATGAACAAGTCTACTATTTCCCATAATAAGTCCGGTGATATACACTGCCAAGAAACCATTTCCGGAAAGAATATCTGCACTAGAGTAGGATAGCAATACAAGAGCTATGGCAGTGATAGAATAAAGCCCATCTATATCAAGATTAATGTGATTTATAAACCATACTGCCCCTTTTCCTATAATAAAGCCTACTAAAGCTCCAATCACAATCTGATTAGCCAAAAGTATCCATATGTTATGTGCCTCTCCTGTTATTAAACCTAAAAAAATAGTTGTCAGCATATAAGCCATAGGGTCATTAGAACCACTCTCCATTTCTAGCATGGGTGCTAAACCATTTTTAAGATTTAATTTTTTAGAGCGTAGAATGGAGAACACAGCTGCCGCATCGGTGGATGATATAATTGAACCAAGGAGCAAGCCATATATCCATGGAAATCCTAGAATATAATGTGAAAATGCTCCTAGGGTAAAAGCAGTAAGCACCACTCCAATAGTAGCAAGTAATGTAGCAGGAAATGTCACTGGTTTTGCAGTCTCCCAATTAGTTCCAAAGCCTCCAGAGAAGATAATAAATAAAAGCCCAATATTACATAGCTCTCGGGCAATAATTGGATCATCAAAATATATTCCACCAGGTCCATCAGACCCCATGAACATTCCTAAAGCAAGAAATATTATAAGAGTAGGTATACCAAATTTATATAGCACCTTGCTTGAAATGACACATACCAGTAAGATAATCGCTACAATTAATAAAGCATCCATAGCATATCTCCTTAAAAATTAAGTCTGGTATTAGTCTTTTATTTATATCTTTAAATAATTCATATTTTTATAAAAAATAAGTCTCTTTTTAATTGCTTCCTTTTATCTGAAGGTCATAAAGATACTTATATACTCCTTGTACAGATATTAAATCTTGATGTTTTCCCTTTTCTACGACCTTTCCCTCTCCACTTGCACCAACTATGGCTGCCATCTTTCCTTCTTCTAAGGCTATATCAACTCCATCTAGTACCTTTTTGCTTTCGTCATATCCAAAGCATATGCCTTTCATCTCTAGCATACTATTTGTTAAATAATTATTTTGGCTACATTCTTTAATATTATCAGATTCCATAGGACTATTTAACATCTCAAATACTCGACTTGCACCTGCAAGGGAACCTTGGATTCCAACAATAAATCCTCCAATATTTTCAAACAAATAGCTAGCGTTTCCTTGCAAATGCAGTATTGCTGCTATTGTCCCTACATCTATTTTCCCCTTCATAGACATATATAATCCTAATACTAGAATTCCAATAGTCTTTAAAGTTCCATACAAAATATTGATTACATCCAATGTAGAATTTATTTTTCCTCTTTTAATAGTCGTTGCAGCCAAACCTTTATTGTCACTATCATACTTATTAAATACCTTATTCTCTATGTTGAATATTTTCATTTCGTTAAACCCATCTAAATATGTCAATTAATCTTTGAGTCATTTTACCCATTTTACTCTGCACATAGTCTCCAGCCTTTCTTAATGGCGTGCTAAATAAAGAGTTTATGAGAACAGATATTAATCCAATAACTATAGCTATAATAGCAAACTGCCAATTCATAAAAAACATCGAAATCATTGCAACACTTCCAATAATAATTGCACATGCAACTCTATGTCATCGTTAATAATTTCAAATATCCTGTCAACAGCTGGTACTACCATTCGCATATTCCTTTTTAAGTAAGTTATCTACTTCATCTTTAACAAAAATATTTTCGTCCTTTAGTATGATCACTTCTTCAAATAGACTTGTGACTTCATCTATTAAGTGAGTAGATATAATTACTTGTCCTGGGGTTGTTTTGTATATCCTCTAATAAAAGATTATAGAATTTGTATCTAAAGGCAGCATCTAATCCTAGTAATGGCTCGTCAAATATAGTAAGCCTAGCCCTTGAAGCTAGCCCTATAATAAGTCCAACAATAGTTTGATTGCCACGTGAGAGCTTATTATATTTCTTTTTTGTGTTAAGATTAAATTCCTTTATCAAAAAGTCTTTATAACCTTCATCCTAATCTTTGAAGAGAATCTTAGCTATTTCAAAATCCTTTTAACCTTAATATCATCTACACCAAAACCTTTTTCTTTTACTATACAGATTTTTTCTAAGTCTTTAGAGTTCTCGTATATCTCTTCACCATATAGTTTTACTTCACCGCTATTCTTATTTATTTGATTAGAGATAATATTTAGTAGTGTTGTTTTTCCTACACCGTTTCTACCTAGTAGCCCATATATTTTGTTTTCCTCCAACTTTAGATTAATATTAGTAAGTACTCTTGTACTACCATAAAATTTGCTTAAACCCTTAATTTCTATCATCCTATTCACTCCCTTTAAGCTTTAATATATATTCTGAGATCTCTTCTATAGGTATTTCAAGCCTATTAGCTTCTCGAATTATTTCAAGTAATATTTCCTGAAAAAAATGTCCTGTCTTTTCTTTAATATCTTCTTTCTTGCCCCTTCTGCCACAAACATTCCCAATCCTCTCTTCTTATATAATATTTCTTCATATACTAAGATATTGAGTCCCTTTCTTGCAGTAGCAGGATTTATTTGATAAACTTTAGCGAATTGATTTGTCCGAATTTAAGTCAAGCAATTTCCCTCCTCCATCATTGGTTGCTTGTATACCTAGTTACTTATGTAACCAAGTATGCATCCGTTTAAGATTTCTGTTAATACTTTTAGAAAAATTTTTAAAGTAGGTGAATATTGAGGATAAAACTTAAAGGACTATCTAAAAACAAGGTTTTTAGATAGTCCTTTAAGTTTAAAAACACATTATCTATATAGTAAAGAATTTTTCCTTATTTCATCTAACTCATCTTCATTGAATAGTCCTAGCTTATATAGAAGTAAAAATTCTTGTGACACTCCACTATCAAATAATAATAAATCATCACTATTAACTGTTATAGTTATGCCCTTATCAAACAATCTTCTTGCTGGATGCTTTTTAATATCCTCAACAGCTCCAAGAATGTAGTTGCTACTTGGGCATACATTTAATCTAATATTCCTTTCTTTTATAAGATCAATTATGTAATCACTTGAAACTGCCCCTATACCATGCTGAACTTCGTCTACATCTAATAGTTCTATAGCTGTTCTCACATGTTCAGCTACTAGAAATTGTCCTGCATGGATCTTGAGCTTAAGCCCCTTGTCTCTTGCATATTTATAATACTCCTTTAATCTCTGATAGCCTTCCATAGTTTCTTCACCATAGGCATCTATGGACAGGAATACTCCACTTTCTATACAAGGTATAAGGTATTTATCTAAATTCTCTCTAGAAGTAGTTATTGCCATTCCTACCTCTGGTCTAAAGTCTATGTAGTCTTTATACTTGTCTTTAATTTGGGAAATAATCTGGAAAAAGTTGTTATACTCGGTAAAGTTCATTAACTCATGGCAGTCAATACTGGTTTCTAATATCTTTATACCATCTTCTATGGCCTCTTTTACAGTCTCTTCAATTAAAAAAGCTATATCCTCTTCATTCCTGATACGTTTAATAACTTCATTGAGTATATATTCATTTAATTCTTTCACACCATTCATTTTTTTAGGTGCTCTAATCGCAGTCCCCCCTGCCCACTTGTTAAACACTGAAAACCTCATACCAGTACTGCAATGATTATGAACTTCTCCCTTTGTTACCTGCCTTAATTTAGACAAGTTTCCTTCTTGTAATCCTTCTTTAAATAATATAGTTTCCTTATTGCTCATATCTAACTCTCCCACATCTATTAATATTATATATCATTTGTACTAAATCTAACTGTTTTATATCTATATGTCAACCACATATATATAACTTTATATTTTTTCAGCGCTTAATTTCACTAGGAGTTTTCTTTTGTAATTCAGCTATTTATTTAATATACTTTATTACATTTTATAATGCTTTATTTTTCTCTCTGATTTGTCATATTCCATCAATTGAAATTGTTATAATTTAGAGTGTATGATAGAACTTCTATGATAAATATTGTCTACTTTAAAAAATGCTGGGTATAAATAAATATATTATTTTAAATAGCAGGAGATAAAAATGAAATTATTAAACTTTTTATTTATCACAATTGGTATACTATTTGCTGGAATAGGAATGATAGAAATATTAGTACCTGTGCTTCCTACTACACCCTTTTTAATATTAGCTTCAGTTTGCTTTGTAAGAGGCTCAGATAAATTTGATAGATGGTTTAAAAATACTAAAGTCTATAAAAATTATGCAGAAGACTTCGTAAATGATAGAGCCATGACATTTGCTAGAAAAGCTAAACTAATGGTTATATCAGATTTGATGCTAATGTTTCCATTTATTAAGCTAGACAACTTTTATATTAGAGTGTTTATTATAGCTGTTGTAATTATGAAATATTGGTATTTCATATTTAGGATAAAAACAAAAGTGGAATAAAGCAGTTAACTTTATTCCTTGTCATACTGTCTATTTCTTTTTATTATTTAAGTACCGCTCCCTTCCTTCTTCAAATAACCTGCGCTCCTCATCATTAGTAATTTCTAACGGAGGTACAGCTGCGGGCTTACCATTTTCATCTAAGGCTACCATGGTAAAAAAGGCTGTAGCCGCTACTTTGGCCGAGTCTTCTTTTGCAAAATCTTCTACTAGAACCTTAACAAAAACCTCCATAGAGCTATTCCCAACGAAGCTTAGTTTTGCATTAAATGTCACTAAGTTGCTTATATGTATAGGATAATGAAACTCCACTTTGTCTACCCTTGCAGTCACTACATTTCTCCCTGAATGTCGTGCTGCTACTACTCCTGCCGCATTATCCATTAGCTTCATAATCTCTCCACCATGAACATTTCCAGCTATATTAGAGTGAATAGGTTCCATTAAGTTTCTTAGATTTATCTCAGACTGTTTTACTGTCTTACCTATAATGATAATCACCCCTTAGTTTATTATAACTTTTAGTTTATTATAACTTTTAGTTTGTTAACAGTTCTATACTATTTCGTTTATTGAAATTTATTAACCTATGTAAACTACATTATTTTATTATATCAAAATTCCCATTTTATAAAAAGATAATAGTTCTAAATTTAATATACCAATTCGTTTTACTTTCAACCTATTATCCTACCTTTTTATATTTAGCCTAGCACTCCCTAAACTCTATAATGCTCTAATTATTAGATTTTTGTCTAACATCTAACAATTAGAGCATTATAAACCTAGGTGTATATTTAAGGAAGAACTCTTCTAGCTGTATAATAATTTTTGGCATAATATCCTGTTGCAAGAGTAGATATCTTCACTACCTCCCCTGCTTTAGGAGCATGAACGAATCCACCATCTCCTACATATATTCCTACGTGATTGATGTTCTTTCCATCTCGGGCGAAAAACACCAAATCTCCATATGTTAGGTTTTCTTTTGATACATAAGTTCCTGCTGTTGCTTGATCTCTCGATACTCTTGGTAGTTCTATACCGAGCTTGCCATATAAGGAATATATTAAGCCTGAGCAGTCATAGCTACTAGGTCCAGTTGCACCCCATTGGTAGGGCTTGCCCATTTCTTGAGATATAAGGCTTGCTAGTTTTGCCTTATTATTGCTTTCCTGCCTATTATACCCCCCCCTTGATACGTTTGAGTTACTCCTCAATGCATTCTCAATTTCTAAAACATTCTCATACATTCTTTCAGCTAAAACAAATGCTTGCTCCCTTGTAGTAGTTCCTTTGGGATTAAACCTGTTGTCTCCAACTCCACTTATTACACCAAAGCTATACAAGTAACTGACAGATTCTCGTGCCCACAATGAAATTATATCAGTATCAGAAAATATATAATCGTATGATTTTTGGTAGTTAAATCCAGGCCTTACTATTTGTAATGTTTGGTATAGCATCACACTGATTTCTTCTCGAGTTATGGTATTATAGGGATCAAATTTTCCATTTCCCTTACCCTTTACAATTCCTAGCTGGTATGCTTTTAAAATCTGTGTATTTTTTGTATCAGTAAATGGATTTTTTTCTGGCAATATGCCTTCCTTGCCACTCAATGCCTCGTATAAATTTATAACAACCTGACAAAACTCTTCTCGTGTAATATTAGCTCTATACCTTGATTGTAAAGTTTCTGGGATAAGATTGTTTCCTTTAGCTTTTTCAATATGTATTTTTGCCCATTCGCTAGGGATATTGACATTGCTCTGTGACAAAGCTACATCAGCATAAGTAATTTGAGATAGTGACATAATAGCTAGAATCATAATAATGAATACTAACTGAAGCTTAACAAATGGTTTCTTCATTAGTTACCATATCCTTTCTTTGTTAAATCTGTACATGGAAGCAATAATTAAAGATATGTCAGTTTTAAATTACATATATATTATCAAAAAATACACCATTTATGTTAACTTCATTATTCCATTATATCCATGTTATTCCAATTTGTATCGTAACTCATTGTTACCTTAATCAAACACTCTACTATTCTTTCCTTATTGCTGCCTAAATTGGTACTTTTACTCCTACCTCTATTCCATCAAAGCATTTTCGGTTTTTTTCTACCCTACCTTATATAATTTTTAAAAAATATGCTGTCTCTATAGACAGCAGTATTTTATGAGTATTTCCACCTTATTATTTAGTTTACTATACTATACTTCATGTAAAAGATTTGCCTCTCTACCATAGGTCAGCTTTTAAACCCATTTTGTTTGATTTGCTTAAGGAAAAACTGACTTTTAATACCTATCCTTCAACAATGGTGTAATCTCTCCAGAATAGTAAATACATAAAACATGAAGGGCTCTAGTACAAGCTGTATATAGCAGTAGTCTTTCCTCCTCACAATAGTAATTTTCATTTCCTGCATTATATATAATCGCTGCATCAAATTCTAGTCCTTTAGCTAGATAGACTGGAATAACTAACGTATCACTTACATACTCATCATCGTCTTTCATTATGGCTTTAATGTGAATCTTATCTTTTAAGAAATTATATACCTTTTTTCCTTCCTTTATAGTCCTAGTTATTATTCCAATAGATTTATATCCTTTCGCCTTATATGTTTTAATATCTTCGAGAATCCTCTCATTTATAGCCTCTTCGCCAGGAAACCCTTGTAATATAGGCTTATCTCCGTTTCTTTCAACACAGCCGTCTGTAATTTCCTTATTAAGAAGCTTTCTTGAAAAGTTTGTGATCTCCATTGTTGATCTATAGCTTTTGGTTAAGTTTATTATACATGTATTATTTTGGGGAAATATACTGCAAATATTGCAATAATCTCCTAGGTTCATAAATGGATTAATTGATTGGTTTAGATCTCCTAATATTGTCATATTAGCATGGTTAAAAAGCTGGTAAAATATTTCATACTGTAGTGGTGTATAATCCTGTGCTTCATCAATAATGACATATTTGATATCTGATGTTTTGGGGATACCTTCTAAAGCTCCTTTCAGGTATAAAAGAGCTGGTTGGTCTTCATAATTAAGTCTTCGGTTTCTAAGATTTTCTAAGGTATAGCTTCTAATCTCAGTAATATCTTTCTCGCAGAATTTAGTATTTGGACTTCTATGGAGGAACTGAGGACTTTCAAAAAGATTCTTATATATATCAACTATATCAAACTTAGTCATCTTATTGATTTCATGATATATGCCCTTCATTTCCTCATTTACAATAGCTAAGCTTTTCTGAAACACCTCTACTTTATCTAAATATTCACCTGAGTTCCAAAGCTCTTCAGTTACTTCCTCTATACGTTGGTTTCTATAAGGCTCTATGAGAAATAAAATTCTTTCTTTTACCTTTTGAAGTTTCTTTTTTACAGAAAGCTGTATATAATCATAATCTTTGAAAAACAGTTCTCTTAACTCCTCAGCAGAAACTATTAATCTGTCTCTAAAAACAATATCTTTAAAGTCTCTATCCATATTCTCAACATGAGCTACATATTGCTTTAGTACATCAATAAACTCTAAGGAAGATTTGTATTTTATATTACTGATCCTTTTCTGATAATTAGGGCCTTTTCTTGAACTCAAAATATACTCCATCATTTCACAATAGTCTTCTTTCATGAGTTCATTTCCTAAAACCTTATGCATATATTCTTTAAAAGTTGTCTGATACATGTTATCTTCTCCAAGTTGTGGTAATACATTAGAAATATAATCATTAAATATTTCATTGGGAGAGAATACAACTATGTTTTGTGGAGTTATTTTATCTCTGTACTTATATAAAAGATAGGCAATTCTATGGAGAGCCACAGAAGTTTTCCCGCTTCCAGCTGGCCCTTGAACAATTAGATTTTTGTACTCCTCATTTCGAATTGCTCTATTCTGCTCCCGTTGAATAGTAGTTACTATTGCTTTCATCTTGCTGTCAGTACTTTTACTCAATATATCTTGAAGTATTTCATCATCAATTTTTAGGTTGCTGTCAAACATATACTCAATTCTACCATTATTAATCTTGTACTGTCTTTTTAGTGTAAGCTTCCCCTCTATAATTCCTTCAGGACATTGATAATTTGCTTTTCCTATTTCATAATCATAAAACATACTTGAAATCGGTGCTCTCCAATCGTATATAAGAAAATTATAGTCAGCATTAATAAGATTTGATAACCCAATATAGTACTTCTCAGACTTCTCTTCTCCATCTTCTAGAAAGTCTATTCTTCCAAAATAGGGCGATGAAAGTATTCTCTCGTATTTTTCCTGGAGTCTTCTAGTCAACTCATGGCTTCTCTTCTGCATTTTCATAATGCTAACGAAACCCATAAAGTCAGCAATCTGCTCTAGCCCGTTAACTATAGAAACGGACCCTACATCCTCCCATAGCTCCTTTTGTATATCAATTGCATCCCTTCTGATTTTTTCTTTAGTATCCCGATTTTCATCATATTGTTTTCGAGCTTCTTCAAGTACATTTTTTAGCCATTCATTTTCAAGCTTCCACTCAATTTCATTATTTTTCATGTATTCTCCTCCTGATAAATATTTTTAAAAAATATTTTTAAAACCTATTGACATTGTTTGTTTTAAAGTATATAATATAATTGGGTAGATATATTGTGTTATTATATTTAGCGATATCATATCTATTTTATCACTCTTGTTTTCTTATGTCAATAAAAATTATAATTAGTTGAAAAAATAGCAGGGCTTACATCAAAAGATGTAAGCCCTTAGTATTTATCATCATTTAACCATAGTCTAAATGCATTTACTTATTAGACATCAAATTAAAGTTTAACACTTAAATATAATCACTGTTTTTTCAATTTCTGCTGTATTACCATAAACACTCTAAACAAAGAAGAACCAGCCATAATACCAGCCGCTATTGATGCTGAAAGACCTACCGTCTGTGCGCCACTACTTGCAAACTTGTCAAGTGCGCCATTAACAGCATAGCTCATTGTATAATATAGTGAGCGTCCAGGAATCAAAGGAATCACGGAAGAAGTTAAGAATGTAGTAGTTGGCGTTTTCTCTATACGAGCCAGTACTTCAGAATATATTGTAACTATCATAGAGGATATAAAATATCGTGACATCTCACTTTTAAGCCAAAATATAAGCAATAGATAAATTATCCATGAAAACATACCGCCTATAGCAGCATACCACAATTTCCTTCCTCTTATATTAAAAAGCATTGAAAATCCTAAGGAACCTAAAAAAGCCATTATAATTTGAATGGTATAAATCATCTAAGTATACCTCCAAAAAAAATTGATGCAACGCCAAATCCTACAGCAATTGACAAGGCCATGACAATCGCCTCACAAAGTCTAAACAGCCCTGATATAGTATCCCCTCTAATTATATCTCTAATAGAGTTAGTTAAAGCAATACCTGGAATCATTAGCATAATATTTCCTATAATAATCTTATCTATGCTTTCCCCGATTCCTGCACTAACAGATAATATTGCAAATAATCCAACTACAAATGAAGAAATTATGTTAACAAACAGTATGTTAGTATCTATCTTTTGAGTTAAAACGATTGTTAATTTCAGTAGTATACCTATCACAGAAGAAACTAAAGCATCTCTAAAGCTTCCTCCGAAAAAAACAGTGAAAACCCCTGCATTTAATGCATAGACAATATATTCAACAAAAAGACCATAGGTTTTTCCTTTATTTATTTCAGCTAACTCATTAGCAATATAATTTGCTTCAGGTGTGTAGCTACATATATAACGTGAAAGGCTGTTAAGCTTGTCCACTTTATCTAAATTAGTAGAGTACTTATGGATTCTTCTAGTTTGGGTAAAAGTACAACCATCTTCTCTTTGTAAGGTTACAACAATACTTGATGTAATTGTGAATACATCGACTCTTTTTGCATTATAAGATTTACAAATACGCTTGATAGAATCCTCTACCCTATTGATTTCAGCGCCACTAACTAACATTTGCTCTCCGATATCCAATACACAACATAACAATTCCTCAGTTAACATTATAGATATCTCCCCCATATTATGATTCAATAAGCATGAACTAAATAATATTATAACTAATATGTACTAACATATCTATATAAAAAGTAAATGAAGATTAAGCACCAGTTATTGTGTTATTAACCTGCTTAGCAATTGTTATAGCTTCAATTGCTTCTATCACAAATCCCTCCTAAAACCCTATTTTATATCATATTAATTTTATCATGTTATTTTAAATAGCGATATATTAAATTTCTTTTATCATTCAACTCAAATCTGTATCTCTTGGCTTATTGTTGATGTAGAAAAATATTTTGCAGTGCATATAATGCTACAAAGGAGTGATAATATGCCAATACTAATGCCAGCCTTATGTAGTTTTGTATATATTGTTGAGTATGGCGACACATTGTATTCAATAGCAAGGAAATTCAATACAACAGTCCCTATTATCCTTCACTTTAATCCAAATATAAATCCTAATATTATTTACCCAGGCCAAGCTATATTCATTGCTGAGTCTCCTCCAGAAGCTATTATTTACACTGTCAAACAAGGGGATACATTGTACTCAATAGCTAGAAGGTACGGAACCTCTGTGGAAAATCTAATTAAATTCAACTATCTTGCTACACCTGAGCTAATATATGTAGGTCAACAATTAGTTGTAACTGCATCACTTCGCTAGTCATAAATAACCCCTAGGAATAGTTATTCTTAGGGGTTATTTATGACTAGCCTCGCACCAACATTTCTTTTAGCCATACTGGCAATTATTATACTAACCATCAGTCGGATAAGTACTTTCTTATTCTTCTAAAATCATTTACTTCTTTTATCTAGTTATTTATTTTACTTTGGTTGACATTTCTCACAATAATATATACTTCCACCATAATAATTCTCTTTTTTTACAATAGTTCCACATCTTATGCATGGGGAATTTACGCTGTTTTTGCTCATCATAGTCTTATAGCCACCATTATTCCCAAAGAAGTCCTTTTCTGTGTCTCTGCCATTAAACTCCACCATCTCTAATAACACAGATTTAATAGCTCTATATAATTCATAAACTTGCTTATCCTTTAATGTGCTTACTTTGGATCTTGGATTAATATATGCGTTCCATAATATATCCTGCAATACACCATTGCCTAGCCCTGGTATTCTCTGTTCAGTCGCAAGGAATGCCTTTACGCTTAACTTTTTCACGTCTTCTGGAGATACTAACTTGTTGAAATACGCTTCATTAAATTCATCTGATAGTGGAGATGGCTTTTCCCGTGCAACTTTGTAATATATATTATCGAATTCAGCATCATCTCTGAAACACCATATACCTCCATACATTTGAATTGTGGCACTTACCTTAGAATTATCATCTAATTCTAGTAAGAGCTGATGCTTTATAGGAGCCTTCTGCCCCTGTCTGTGGTATCTTAAATTTGTTCCATCACCTATTAGTAGCACTGCCGAATCTAACTGGATACGAACTAGCCCACCATATGCTGTTGCATTTAAAATTGTACTCCCATTAAGAAGCTCATTATATCCTTGAGGATCACCATGATACCAGGCAAATTTATGTGGACTATAATTTACAATGCTATTAACTATTTTCCTTCCTTTTATTGTGTTATTAATCTGGCTAGCAATTGTCAAAGCCTCAGGTATTTCTAACAAGACTATCCCCCCAAAATACTATTTTATAGTCATTTTACCATATTATTTTAAATAGCGATATCTAAATTTTATCAACAAATAATAGTAGAGAGCTAACTTATTGTCTTCCTTAGTAAAAAAACTTTGACAAAGAGCCCTTTAAAACTCTATTTTAGATATATTCGACTAAACTTCCTTTCAGGACTACAGTATAAAGGGTGGCCTATAATGGTCCTCCAAACAATGATTGTTGTATAACTGACCCAATTAGCCTTATATTTATGTTTTCTCGCTTTGGAAGTATAGGAGTCTGATCAGTGGAAAGAATACTACTTGTTTATGCAATGGCGGTTACAAGCTTTGGTCTTGCAGAAACTTTTTTCAGAGGCTTCGATTACTTTCCTTTTTTATGCCAATGTTAGTTATAAGCTATTACCCAACTTCTGCTGTCTGCGGATGGGGTGAAAGCTATCTTAAGGGCCTACTTGCTCTTCCTGCAGGAGCTACGTTTTTTATCTTTTCTAATTTTGTATGGAGTTTTGGAATAAAACACTATAAGAGTACAGGAAGCTAGTAAATGACTTATATGTCAAGTAAATATTTTCAATAAGGTTCTATAATAAAGGGTTGTAGCAAAGTCTCTTATACCTTTTACTACAACCCTTTGTTTTTCACATCTCTTACTCTGTTTCCCGTCTCTTTATTTCTTTGTAATTGCTACCCAAATCTCTTGACGGTTTTCCTGCAAATAACATTCAATAACTGGCAGGTCAGCTAAATTATAACCTGAGTTAGGAAGCCACTCAGTATAAAATTGTTTATAAACTTTCTGTATTGCTCCAGGTAATTCTCCATTTGCTTCAAAAATCGCCCATGTAGCAGCAGGATAGTCAAATTCTTTCATTCCATCAAGCACTGGGACATGTGTGCAATCTTCTGCATTAACATAGTTTGTAATGCCTATTATATATTCCATTTCCTCTGATTCACCCCATTGCCCTCCTTGGGCAATTCCTAGAAAACCTGAAGGTCTATAGTCTGGGAAATTCTCAATAAACAAATTCATAGTTCCGTCCTTCCATGCGTTTTCCCAAATACCGGGAACTGTCTCAAAGGCAGATGCCGTTTTTACTTTGTGTGATACTCCCATTACTTTAAATGCAGGCCATTGTTCAATTTGATAGTTCATATGATTCTCTCCTTTTATCGTTATTTGAAAAGAGATCTTAGGACAGGACTTTAACTGAACTGTCTCGTTCCTTACACTTGAAGGCAGTACTCCATGGAAATTTTTAAATGCTCGGGTAAATGAGTCTTGAGACTCGTAACCATACTTTAAAGAAATATCAATTATTCTTTCTGTACTATTCAATAAATCAAAGGCTGCCATAGTTAAACGTCTATTTCTTATATATTCTGACAACGACTTGTCTGCTATATATGAGAACATTCTTTGGAAGTTATAAATAGAACATCCAGCAATTCTTGAAATAGTCTCATAGGATATTTCACCTGCAAGGTTTTCCTCTATATAGTTTATTGACTCGTTCAATCTTTTAATCCAATCCATTTTTCTCTCTCCTAGTTTAATCATACACTTTTCACAATAGCCCAACTCGATATTCTATGCCGCATTATGTCGGGTCACTATTTTTTAACACTATTCCTAAATAATATATTCTTAATACTAATCCTTCAATTATTCTATATATAACTATTCTAATAATATTTTCAAAATAAATCTATGTCTATTTTTATAAAGTGTTAGGTATAGTTTTAAATATTATTTAAACTAGTACTAGATAGGGGTGGGGTTATTTGGAATTAACAATTTTTGTGTATCTCAAAGTATTCATTATAGCTACTGTAGCTATTAAGTATTGATTCTTTATGTTTAAAATGAAACATAAAGAAAACTGTTGCACAATTAAATAAAAAATTTCAATATACAATAACTCCTTATAATGACACTAAATAAACTAGAAAATTCCTTATTCACCTTACAAATAGATTTGTTTTTAGAAGATGCTAAATAAAGAAATTCTTAAGCTATTCATTATTATTTACCTTCATACTTTTCTTCAATAAATTGTATTAATTCTTCGTTGAATCTTTCTTGTTGATCGTAGAATAGAAAATGTCCACATGATTCAAGCGGTACAAGTTTAGAATTTTTAATACTGTGCTTTTGTGAAATGGCTAAAGAGAAAAGACATATTTGGTCATTGAGTCCATGAAGAATCAATGTTGGAACTTTAATTGTTTTCAAGTCATTAAATAAACCTTCTTCGCCAAGCCATGTATTTGCAACAGATGCAGAAGACCAACTGGCAGCCTGCAAACCCAGTTGAAAAATCCAATCTGATAATGGTTGACTAACATAGTTATGAAATACTTTACTACCAAACTCTTTCAAGGTTTCTGGCCTGTCCTTGTATATACCTTGGATAATATCTATCACATCTTGCCTTTGCAAACCATATGGGAAATATGGTCTTTGGATCAGACTAGGTGCTGCAGCAGCAAATAAAGCCAGTTTTGATACTCCGTAGCCTTTATGTCTAGCCATGTATCTTACACAAATTGCTCCTCCTGTTGAATGTCCTCCAAGAGTGAAATTTTTTAATTTAAGAGCGTCAACTACACAGCGAATGTCGTCGGCTAAACGGTTATAATCGTATCCACTCCAAGGTTTATCAGACAGTCCGAATCCCCTAAGGTCTATGCCTATACATCTGTACCCTAACTTAGGAAATTGATTAAACTGATATTCAAACAGATTATGGTTCCCCGGCCATCCATGAATTAGCAAAATTGTCTTGTTGCCTATTGGGTTAACATCTTCTACATAAATATTGACACCAGGTTCTACATTAATATAGTACCCCACTTATATCCCTCCTCGGAAAATATCTGATAATATGATATTCAGCCGAAATTATATTCGTACCAGAATCCCTATAGATTTTATCAGCACCACTTTCTCGTTATGAGAAAAGCTTCTATCAAAAGCCCTACCTCATCAAACTGTATACAAGACTCTTCTTCCCTCAGTGTTACAGATTATTCAATTAGTCCAGGTAGTAATCTTGCCCCTTGGTGATTTTGTATTTTATCATTCTGTGATAATCTCTAAGAAAGTAATTTCCTTTCTTCCTTTATCGCATAAATATAAAAAACAACAGAAGAATTTCTGTTGTTTTTTATATTTATGCGACATATGCTTACTATATCTAGTATCTATATGTGTATTAGCTTACTAAATGTTTAATAATGCATTTGAAATTTGCTTAAATCTTTCATCATCAATACCAAGCTTTTTCTTGAACCTTTCATCTTCCATTCTCGCAATAATTATCTCGTTAGGGGATATTTTCTTAATAATGTCCTTTATCTTCTCAATAGATTCTTCATCATCATTATATCCCTTAATAATAGTAACTTCAAATATAAACTTTCCTTTGTATTGTTTATTAAATAAAGCCATGTTTGAAATATACTCTTCTAAATTATATCCTTCAATTGGTCTCTGGACTTTTTGAAAATCTTCTTCAGTTATTACCTTTATCTCTCCTATAACCTCATCACATTTATTAGCAACTTTTATATATTCTTCTTTACCTAGTAAATAGCCATTAGAAAGCAGTCTTACAGACACTCCCTTAGCTTTTATAAGGTCAATTATATGGCTAACTCTGTTATTTAAAAGAGCCTCTCCCTTTGAATTAATATAAACTAATTCTACTTTATAATTTTCTATCATATTTTCTAGTTCTTTTAATGAACTATCTATTTCCTTAAATGATTGTTGTGTATCTACTTTATTATGTGTTCGTCCTATAGGGCAAAATATACAATCAAAATTACAATACTTTTCAGGAAGTACATCTACTTCCAATACTCTCTTACCATCTTCAACGTAAATCTCTTTATAACTAAAGTCACTCATTTTTTATCCTCCTAAATTACAAATTTAAAATAAAAAAGCCTAAAGAAATATTATTAAATATCTCCCAGGCTTTTATCCCTCCGTGAACACAGTAAGAACTGTGCGCTTTCTCTCGGACCTGCCAGCTATAAACTGCGGAACCCTAGAAAACTTAAACATATATTAAATTGATGCTTATAATTTTAAAGTTATGAATAATTTTAACATAATATCATAATCAAATCACTATATAAACCTTTTTATACAAGTAGGATATCTCCGCAATAAAAGCCTTATTTTCCTAATTAAATCATTTATTTTTTTCTTCATAACTTTTGGCCTATTTTAAGATTATATTATTTGCATATTATATTCTAGTTATTCACACAAGTTTAACATATCTGACTGCTTCTAATAGACTCCGGACTGATCATAATGAAAAAGCAATAACCCCGTCCCCTTGCTTTACGATTCATAGCAACAATTATTCCATAAACGAATATCTATAACTACCAGGTGCATTAAAAGTTTCCTTTATCACTCTAGGACTTACCCATCTAAGCAGATTTAGTTTACTTCCAGCCTTATCATTTGTTCCTGAAGCTCTTCCTCCACCAAATGGTTGCTGACCTACAACTGCTCCTGTAGGCTTATCATTTATATATAAATTGCCTGCCGCATATTCAAGTATATTCTCCATTTCAACTATAGCTTTTCTATTCTGAGAAAATATTGACCCAGTTAGTCCATAAACGGTAGATTCATTACAGATATTAAGGGTTTCTTCAAATTTATTATCCTCATACACATATATCGTAAGTACAGGTCCAAAGATTTCTTCCGTCATTGTTTTAAAGAATGGATTTTTAGTAGCTATAATTGTCGGTTCTATAAAATACCCTATAGTATCATCACAATTTCCTCCCACGATTATTTCAGCTTCATTAGAATTATTAGCATACTCAATATATCCTTTAATTTTATCAAAGGATTTTTTATCTATAACAGCACCCATAAAATTAGTAAAGTCTTCTACATCTCCTACTTTAATAGTCTCAACCTCGCTAATCAATTTTTCCTTTACCTCGTTCCACAGGCTTTCAGGTATATATGCTCGAGAAGCAGCTGAACACTTTTGCCCTTGATATTCAAAAGCACCTCTTATTAAAGCAGTAACTAGCTTATCAACATCTGCATCTTTGTGAGCAAATACAAAGTCCTTTCCACCTGTCTCCCCAACAAGCCTAGGATAAGATCTATATTTATCTATATTTGCACCTACTGTTTTCCACATTCCATTAAATACTTCTGTAGAACCTGTAAAATGAACTCCTCCAAGCCATTCACTATTAAATACTATATCTCCAATTAAGCTTCCTGAGCCAGGAATAAAGTTTATCACTCCATCAGGTAAACCTGCCTCCTGTAGTAGTTTCATAAAGAAATAGTTAGAATACACAGCTGAACCTGATGGTTTCCATACAACTGTATTTCCCATTAAAGCAGGAGATATAGATAAGTTTCCACCTATAGCAGTGAAATTAAAAGGGGTTACTGCAAAAACAAATCCCTCAAGAGGTCTGTACTCCATTCTATTCCAGCTCTCATTTGTGGAGATTATTTGCTCACTGTAGATTTCTGACATATAATACACATTAAATCTAAGAAAATCTATCAATTCACAAGCAGAGTCAATTTCAGCCTGATGAGCTGTTTTACTTTGTCCTAGCATAGTTGCTGCATTTAAAGTAGTTCTCCAAGGTCCTGCTAGCAACTCAGCGGCTTTTAAAAAAATTGATGCCCTATGCTGCCATGGCATTTTAGACCATTCTCTTTTAGCTTCCAAAGCTGCTTCAATTGCTAATTTTACTTCCTTTTCTCCCGCCATATGATAAGTTGCAAGAACATGATTTTTGTTGTGGGGAATGATGCATTCTTGAGTTTGACCCGTATGTACTTCCTTTCCTCCTATTATTAAAGGAATTTCATAATGCTTCTGTTTAAGTTCAGAGATTTTTAACTTGAGGTTCATTCTTTCAGAACTTTCTTTGTCATAGGTTAGAACAGGTTCATTTTCTGGCTTTTTTACCTTAAAACAGCTGTTAGACATAAAAATCCTCCTTTTAATAATGTTTTGAATATCATCAAAGTTTTAAAAGAAGGTATCCTTGATCATAGCAAACAAACTAAATCAATATATTGTTTAGTTTGTTTCAACTACGTTCCCTTCTTTCCAAACTGGGAGGCAAAGCTGCTTCCAACTTTACCCTAACAGTCTTTTGTTCATAGGTAGAACCTCTTGGAACAAGAGACTCGAAGAAACTTTCAATATAAACTTGTCTAGACACACTATAGTTGTGGCAATTCTAAATTTTCAGAAAATAAATAATTCCATAAATATTATATGCCGTTTTAGGGACAAATTCAACTTTTTATAGCTTAAAGGACAGGCATAGTTTTTGTTCAGTCTACAGCCCTAGATATTTCCTTTATATTGTTTTTTCCATCACTTTAATCTCCCAGTTTTTTTCAGGATGAATTGAACTAACTACTTCTTTTACTACTTTGAATCCGATTTTGGTCCAAAATTTAAATCCACTTTCGTTTTGCTTTAACACACCTAGTCTTATTCTAGAGTATCCTTTTTTTTTGCATGTTAACTATAAATTCTTCTATGAATGCTTTTCCATATCCTTGTCTATGAAAGTCTCCATGAATTAATAATAATCCTATATATACTGCATCTTCATCTGGATAACTCATTATATAATCAATAATTCCAATATCTTGACTATTTATAGATATTAAACTGTATCTCTTATTCTTCAAACTTGAATTTGGCGGTATACTATTTTTATCTTCGATGACAGTTCCCATTGAAGGCTTTCCATTCATTGAAATTTTGGGACAAGGGGACGTTTCATCCGTCTTGCTTTGGGACAAGGGGACGTTTCATCCGTCTTGCTTTGCGCTCTTCTCGATTATTATCTTCCTCATCTCTAATATTCTACTTAGTTATCGTATACTTATATCTGTCTCATTATAACTTTTTTGATCATCTCATTTTTCTTCATTCAAAAATTTAGTTATATCATCGCTTCTATCATTCCAACTCAGTGGAAACTCTTGCATTCTTCTAATCGATTCTAAATATAAAAACATCATCCTTCAAATTTTTCACTTACCTCATTATTTAAGTAATCAAATAGTTTATTATTTGTTAAAACTTTCTTCATCAAAATATCCTCCCTCATTATTTAAGTCTTAAAGAGTAACTTTAATAGGAGGACCTCTTTAGGTTGTTACAAACCATATATATAATATAATAAAATAAATATACATAAAAATATTAGCTTTCTCATAAATCTACATCCAAAAATAGAAATTATTGTTTCTATTTTTATAATATTAGCTAAATTATATAATAATTTAGCTAATATTACCACTGATTTATCCTTTACTTTTTATTAGTTCAAACTCCTTGGCCAATACTTTTATAAAGAGCAATAATACAATCCCCTTATAGCTTCGATTAGCGAATCTTTTCAAATGAATATCTTAAAGATGTAGTAATGAATGATTAAAATATTATATTATTGCATCTTAGGGGGTAATTTAGACGAATAACTAAAAAGCGAAAAGAGAAAACTAAAAGAAATAAATTTTTTCTAAAAAGCCTCTCTCTTTAGTCTATACAACTAAAAAGAAAGGCTTCTATCTTCATCTCATCATATCTTTTATTTGTGCTACATCCTTATCTCCTCTACCAGATAAATTAATTATTATAACCTTATCTTTACTTAGATTTTTAGCTAACTTCATTCCATAGGCTATGGCATGGGAGCTTTCTAAGGCTGGTATTATCCCCTCAGTTTTCGATAATTTAAAGAATGCATTTAAGGCTTCTTCATCAGTTACGGATTTGTATTCAGCTCTTTTTATATCACTGTAGTAGCTATGCTCTGGTCCTACTCCTGGATAATCTAGTCCTGCTGCGATAGAATGCGTATTATGCTTTAGTAAGTAGCTTTTAAAACCATGTATTACACCCACATTACCTCTACTTATACTAGCTGCATGTTCCTTTGTATCAATTCCTCTTCCAGCTGGCTCTACTCCTACCATTTTTACTTCTTTATCATTGTAAAATGGTGAAAATAACCCTATGGCATTACTTCCTCCTCCAACACAAGCTACTACATAGTCAGGTAATCTGCCTTCTTTTTCTATTATTTGCTTTCTTGCTTCTTTTCCTATTACTGATTGGAATGTCCTTACTATCATTGGAAATGGATGAGGTCCTACTGCTGAACCAAGAAGATAAAAGGTATAATCTTTATTTTTTACATAGTCCTCTAATGCCCTATCTACTGCTTCTTTTAGTGTCCTATTTCCTTCCTTTACAGCTACCACTTTTGCTCCTAGCATTTCCATTCTAAAAACATTTAATTCTTGTCTTTTAGTGTCTTCTTCACCCATATAAATGGTGCAATCTAATCCAAGTAAGGCACATACTGTAGCTGTAGCAACACCATGCTGTCCTGCACCTGTCTCTCCTATTATTCTTGTTTTTCTCATCCTTTTAGCAAGCAGGCCCTGTCCCATTGCATTGTTAATCTTGTGAGCTCCAGTATGGTTTAAGTCTTCTCTTTTTAGATAAATCTTAGCTCCTCTCATCTCTTCTGTTAGTCTCTCTGCAAAGTATAGTGGGCTCTCTCTACCTACATATTCTCTTAAATAATAGTCTAGCTCTTTTAAGAATACTTCATCCTCCATTGCATTGTAAAACTCTTCTTCTAGCTCATCTAATACTAACTTTAATTCCTCTGAGACAAAAGCTCCTCCATACTGCCCAAATAATCCATTTTCTCTTTTCATTTTTATTCCTCCTAATATATTTTTAAATACAAAAAAACCTTCATCCTCAATAGGACGAAGGTTAAATTCGCGGTGCCACCTAATTTATGCAAAAATGCATCTCTCTTAATGGGATACTAACATATCCTGTCCTCAGTTAACGGTAGGCTTCCGGCATGGGGTACTTTCAAAAGATTTCCACCAGCTTCTACAAAGTCCATTCATTAAAACCCTCTTTGCTAAAGTCTCACCATTCTTTAGCTCTCTGTGAAAGATAAGAATTAACTACTCTTCTTTGTCCTCGAATTTAATTTTATATTTTTTAAAATTTTATCAGATATAATATAAATTTGCAATAGGCAAGATTGAATTTCTTGATAATTCTGAAAGCTTTTTCTCTTATGCAATCCTTGCTCCTAAGTACTTATTTCTTTCGCCAACTAAACTTTCTCTGTCTAGAGGAATTTGCTGTCTCGTACCAGTCATTGTGAACTCTAATACATATTTCTATAACAACTTTTATCGGGGATATATTAAGACAATTTTTTGAATGTGGATATGAGCTAATAAGAAGCCTAAAAAGCTCTATAAAAGAAATATCCTCAATGATACTAGAGTCTTTTCGCAGAGAGCCTCTAACACCTAAAGATACCACTCTACTTTAATATATCACAAAAAATGTTGTATGACAGCTGAATCGTCCCCTTGTCTCTTGTCTTTTATATCAATTTTGCTCTACCTCTTTATGAAACGCTTGGATCACCTTACTAAGTTCTAACGGATACTGGAATGCAACATATGCATGACTTCCCCCTGGAATAACCACAACCTTACTTGACTTCAAAAGCTTTTGTAAGCTTTCTATGGCTGCTTTTATCTCGTTCGACTTCCATTCATCTTCACTTGGTAACATTAAAACAGGACAGGTGATTTTTTCAAAGTATTTTTCGAATTTGATATCCCAAAAATCTTCTAGATATTTATCTATTACCCATTTTGGACAGGCCGATGTATATTTCCCACCTCCTGTTTCCCAAGTATTATATATTTCGAATTCTTCAATTTGCTTGTTCCACGAAATGCCACTTTGCTCGTAGTTCTTTTTTGCCATCTCAATTTTTTCAACTATTGAATCAAAAACAGGATTGTTTTTCTTTGCTCTTTTAGCTCGCAGTTCTATTTTTTTATTTGGTATTTCTTCTTTTCTTATATTAAATACACCATTTTCACCAAAATAATTCTGAATCGCACCTTCTGCTACAATAGATTTTACTCTTTCTGGGAAACGCGCTGCAAGATTTACTGCAATTTCCCCACCTAAAGAACTTCCTACTATATGCGCCTTCTCTATTCCTAATTGATTCATAATCTCTATAATATCTATTGCCATATTGTCTAATGTGTATCCATTTACTGTTTTCTCTGATTTGCCATGTCCTCTAAGGTCCAACGTAACTATGTGATATTTATCAACAAAATAGGGTATAACTCCATTCCATTGTGCCAGGTTTCCTCCTGAAAAGTGTAAAAACACAATGGTTTCTCCATTTCTAGGATACTGATTTACTTCTAACTCCGTCCCATTAGCTTTAACTCTCAACTGCTCCAATATTCTACCCCTCCTAACATTAATCAATTTAGCTTCTTGGTGGCAAGAGGACATTTCATTTGTCTTGTTTTATAATCCTCTCAATTGCTGTCTTCCCTATATCTAATATTCTACTTAATTGTCGTATACTTATATCTGTCTCATTATAAATTCTTTTGATTATCTCATTTCTTTCTTCATTCGAAAATTTAGTTATATCATCTATGTTATACTTTTGACTAATTATTTTTCTGTAGGTATCATCATTATATTTTTTTACTTCTCTATACTCCAGACACTCGTCGTTATTTATAATATTCATATGACTGGTAAAACCCTCTACTGTCTTAAAGTAAGTTCTGATTAACTCTGTATCTATAAAAGTACTATGTCCTTGATACGCAAGCAAATATTGTCCATAGCTACTCCACTTGTAATCTTCTGGTTTGTTTGTTATTCCAGCTTTAACTGGATTTTGATGAATGTATCTTAGTACCGTTATTAGATAGTCTTCTGTCTCAACAGGTTCGCTCTTATACCTGTTTTGAAATAAATGACCTGTCCTTTGATATTTATTGTTATGCCAACTAACATATCCTACTGTCATACGCTTGATACTCGTTCCTAGCTCTTCATCTTCTTTAATTAATACATGGAGATGATTATTCATAAGACAATAACCATATATTTTAAATTTACCAGATTCTTTAGCTTTTATAAGGACTTTAATAAACTTTTCTTTATCCTCATCATCTAAAAAAATGTCTCTTTTGTCAATACCTCTTAGCATAACATGATAAATTCCAGTTTTACTTCTTACTCTTGCTTGTCTTGCCATAATATCACCCTACTTTAATATAACATAATGAATATTGTAAGACAGACGAAACGTCCCCTTGTCCTAAGACAGACGAAACGTCCCCTTGTCCTACGTCCCCTTGTCCTACGTCCCCTTGTCCTATGGAGTTTTAATATTATAATTAGCTCTAAGCCTTGATGCTATATCTGCAATTTTATAATCCACATCAATAATTGAGAGATTTGGGTAATTGGACAATATTAATTTGTACCTATTTTCTAAAAAGACATTATTATCTTTTTTAGGTTTTACTAATATCTCCATAAAAGATACTATTGACATAAAAGCTTCATTTCTACCATCTTGTATCTCTATAAAAATTTTCTCTAATTTATCTGCATAATTATGATTATCTTCAAAATAATATATAAAACAATTAGTGTCGAGTAATATAGTTTCTCTATTGTTTATTCCCATGATTCTCTTTCCTCTTTTATATATTCATTAGTGTCAATATTGTTCCATAATTCCTTTCCTAATCCTCTCATAACTTTTGCAAAACTATCTGGCTTTTCCATTAATAAGATTTGCCTAGTTTCTTCGTCATATAGCCATATAATTTCAGCACCTGGTCTCAATCCTGCTTTTTTTAATATTTCTTCTGGTATCTTTAGACTTCGGTCCTCATTCAGCTTAGAAATAAGACTCATTATTAACACTTCCTTCCTTTTATAGATATCTTAGGATATATTAACTTACATATATTATATCATTATTTTTTACACATTGTCTGAATTTGTACTAGTTTTTCTTGCCTTTACTATAATTATAGATGCAATTTGTATTATGAAAGAAACAATTGTTATTAGTACTAAAAGACCAACAGAAGTAAAGGGCTTGAAATACCAGCTCCATTCCCCTGGTAAGTCCTCCCAAATTATATTTTATTACACCTAAATCTATTAATGAACATAATATAAATTATGTGTCATAACGGTCAGTCTTATTGTTAGAAACCAACAATAATATTTACTATGGTTATTAATCCAGAATCTCTTCTACTTGTATTAATACATCTGTATGATGTCCACCAAATATCGCTTTAAATAAAGTTCCTTGTATTCTAACTCGACTATCTATATAACTATCCAATAGTTCAGTTTCTTCTTCACCCATAGGGACTACTTGTATTTCAGTAACTCCAAGTACATCTGAATTTTGAGTATCATTCTCCGTTGCAATAACATCAATTGGGTTATCCAATTGCAATATAAACGGATATTGTTGAGCATCAGTATCAGGGTTCTCTCCATAATTTGGTGGACCATAGTACATTCTTGTAATTAATTTGCCTTCAATTATTGATACATTAGGCTCAAAATAGTATTCACCTGAATCCTTCAACACCTCTACATCATTTGTGTCTTTTTTACAGGCAATTAATGAAAGTACCAGTATCAATAAGACCAAATACATAACAGTTTTCTTCAAAATATAATCCTCCCTATCTTAAATTAGTTACATATTTATATACTTATACGTATTATATCATTTAGCTATAGCTATGATAACCCCTTATCCATCAATATTTATCCTAAATAGCTTGTCCTACTTATGGTATGGTTCACCATATCAGTTCTACTAGCAAAACTTATTTGTTGGTTGATGTATCGAAGAAAAATGAATTCAAGTAAAAAATATACCAAAAAACCAGTAGGTTTTCATCATAATAAACCTACTGGTTTTATAAAACTGATATATCTGATTCTTCAGCTTCTTGACATTTGTAAAAAACAATGTTTTTATCTTTGATACCAGTCTTGTATTTCAGGATGTTTCGCTATAAGCCTTTCATTTGTTTCTAGCAATTTTTCATAGTAATCATTATATATTGGACTTAATTTTCTCATAGCAGGTATAAAGACATCATAATATCCACTAGTTTCCCCAAATTTCCTAAACAACTCCATCAAACGTGCTGCATCAGATTCTCTATATTCTTTAGTCTTCTTATATTCAATATATTGTTCTAATATTTCTTGATTCTCATTATAATAAGTATCAAAATCATTTACAGCATTTGTCCATCCACTAGATAGCTTATATACATCTGTATCATCAATAGTAGATGTCACAGTATCAATGATATTTTGTAAATCAGTAGGAATCACAAATGATTCCACTTCATCTAAAAATGTAACTATGATTTGATATGCCTCTTTTTGTTCTTCTCTTTCTAATTCAATATTTAGAAATTGGCCAAAGTGAATACTAATAAATCTTCCGTAATATCCTGGAAATATATTTAATAATCTTTGTTTAATTGTAGATTGTTCAAATAATCTATTAAGACCACTTTCAATCGTTTCTCTATCTTCACCTTGAATTAACCCTTCCAATAATTCTAATTTTTTCTTCTCGTTATTATGTTCTATTTCCTTCTGATACTTTATCTCACGTAAAACAGTATTAGGTGATTGGCTGCATAAAACTTTACTGATTTCTTCAATACTTAAATCAAATTTACGAAGTAAAGCTATCTTTTTTAACTTTTCAACATCTCCCTGACTAAAATATCTGTATCCATTTTCTCTAATTTCAGGAGAAATCAATCCTTTTTGTTGATAATATTCTACTGCCTTTTTTGTAAGCCCTGTCTCCTGGCATATATCTTTAATTAACATATCTAACACCTCCTAATTTAATATTAATGTATCCCCTAAGGTGCTAGTCAAGTATCGAATTAATATTATACTCAATTTCATCTTGTTTTAAAGCATATTTAATATGTTTTATACTAATTTTTATAAATATTTCCAATAACGCATAGCTTGTCCACTACTTATGATAGAGTCCACCGTATCGACTCGACTCATAAAATAAATAGAATATGTTTAGTAGTTGGTTTAAGCTGATAAAATAAAACAGTAGGTTTCATCATAAGAACCTACTGCTTTATTTACAACGCTATTAATAACTTTGAAATTTATTTAGCTTTTCTATCCAAATATATCATTTAATTTAATCTCTAAATCCTCAAATATAATTGATTTTACTACATCTTCTTTAGAATATATAGTTGGCTCAGAGTAAAACCTATCTTCTTTTAATGTAAATATATGAACTGTATTATTTTTAGGAGATATTATCCAATATTCTTTTACTCCAACCTTCATATATATTCCCATTTTTTTTATGAAATCATTTGATGCTGTAGATGGAGATAATACTTCAACAACAAGAGTAGGTACACCAGTATAATTTTGTTCTCCTAATCCTTTCTTGTCACATATTACTGTTAAATCTGGTTGCACTTTGTGAATTTTTTCTTCGTCTTTTAAAACTACATCAAAGGGAGCAACAAAATGTATACAGTCTTTATTTTTAAAATAATTTCTAAATTCCGCTGACAAATTTGTTACTACCATTCGATGTGCAACTGAAGGAGCAGCTAATAGATATACTTTCCCATCAATGAATTCTAAATTATTATCACTATTTATATCTATTTCCATAAATTCTTCATAAGAAATCTCTTTTTCTTTTGGAATCATATTTTCGACCCCCAATCCCTCTTTTTTAAGACAAATTATAAAGATTCTCTTTAACATATAATACCCAGATATATTATATCATATTATATATTACATATAATATTAACTATGTGTCGTGATTTGTTTTACTGATTTTATCTTTTAAATCAAACTTTATCATTAAGAACTTATGAATTAGAAAGGTTATAATTCCACCTATAATTGTCCCTATAATATCTTTCCAATCAAATGTACCTATAGGTAGTTTAATCTGAATAAATTCATATGCTATAAATCCTAAAACTGACCCTAATATTACTATTAATTCATCTTTATATTCTTCATATTGTGCTTTAGCCATAAACAAAAAAGATGCTGTAATGACTGCCCCTATATTGGGAAATATGTCTGCTAAACCATAATCATTAATGTTGTTACCATATATATAACTTCGATATATAGTAGACATAACAAAAGTTGAAATTAGGAATATAAAAAACAATTTATAATACAATCGTCTTTTTTTCATCATTACCTCCATTTAACATGACGCATTAATCTACCTATATACATTATATCATTTAATCCTAATTAATAGTAACCCCTTAAACATTATCCTACAACGCATAGCTTGTCCTACTTATGATAGGGTTCACCGTATCAGTTTGACTCGCAAAATAAATAGAATGTATCTAGTGATAGATGTATAAACTCTACTATAAATAAATAAGGTGTTTAACATAATCTATGCCAAACACCTTGTTAACTATCTTCTAATGATTTCATTTTTATAATTCACCAAAGCTTTTACTTGAAATATTTTCTACATATTTCTTCTATATCATTTATAAATACCATCTTTTTATTAAATTACTCCTAGGCTACCATTTCATTATAATTAATGATAAGAACTTCTGCTTTATTTTTTCTTAATTCTTCTACAATGTTTTCTAGTTTTATGGCTGTTTCAGTGTCTACATAATATTCTCCACATTGATTACAAGTATTGGCAGGAACATTTTTTATAATAATTATGCCATCCCCTAAATCTATAATATGATTTACTACTCCTTTTTTTAATTTTCCTTTACATAAAGCACAATTCATATTACTACCTCCTTCTGGTCTTAAAATCTTCTAACCATTCATTAGTATTTGGATAATATGCAGTTATCATCCACACATTTCCCTCTCCCAATGAACATACTACATGAAGAACTTTATCATTATCACATCTTCCAGCTATAAGGCAACTTGGAAATGGATAATCTGAAGAATAGTATTCTATAATTTCTCCACTCAAGACACACTTTATAACATCTTTTACTTTAATTTCTCTTTGCTGCATTCTAGTTAGAACATGACCACTCCACTGTATATTATCTTCTTGTAATGCTCTTCTTATATCATCTATATCAAATAACATATTTCCCTCCTAAAACAGGTGTTTTTTTGAATAATTCCATTATTCTTTTTGAGATAATATAATATATATTTATTATACCTCATTGATAAAAGTTTGCTACATGTTGTGCATAATATAAATGATACGCATTAACTCATGTTTTAAATATCTTCCTTTATAATCTTAAAACATTTAATTATTTAGAAATGTTTGTTTTTTCTCCACAATGTCTGCAATGATAATTATGTTTTTTAGCAGAAGATAATCTTTCAAGATTTTCAAAACCTCCACAATTTGGACATCTCAATCTTTTTTTATCCAATATAATGTATGAGGATATTAAAATAGCTGAAAATATAAAAAAGGGCCATTTTGTAATTCCAACAACTAATGTAATTACTGAAAGCACAATAAATATAATTCCAAGATTAATATGTCTTTTTGAAATAGATTTCATAAGCTATACCCCCTTTAAAATAGATAACCATTACTTCGCTACTTAATACTTACACGTATTATATCATTTAATTCTACCTTATGATAATCCCTTAAATATTATCCTATAGCCCTTAGCTTGTCCACTACTTATGATACGGTTCCCCCTTCATTATCCTAAACCCTCTATAAATCTGCTCCAACAAAATCACTCTCATGAGCTGATGAGGGAAGGTCATTTTGGAGAAAGATAGGCTGAAGTTGCTTTTTTGGGATACTTCTTTTGATATTCCTAATGAGCCCCCTATGATGAAGGTTATATCGTTTATACCTTCTATCATAAGGGACTCAATTTTTTCTGAGAGTTCTTCTGAGGATAGTTGTTTGCCTTGTATTTCTAAGGTTATTATATATGAATTAGCTGGGATTTTTGAGAGGAGTCTTTGTCCTTCTTTGTCTTTGATCTGTTCCATTTCTTTATTGCTTAGGTTTTCTGGTGCTTTTTCATCTTCTACTTCTATAATCTCAAGATTACAATATCTTGATAGTCGTTTAGAATACTCCTTTATACCTTCTTGCATGAACTTTTCTTTTATTCTCCCAACAGAGACTATACGAATTTTCATTAGATTCTTATTACCTCCTAATTATAACCAGTCTTTTACCTGTTCTAATAGGTTATAGTTTGTTAAGTCATAGTGCAGAGGTGTAATCGTTATATATCCTTCTCTTAAATAGAATCTATCAGTTTCTTCTTCTTTTTCTTCATTATGTCTTCCTTTAATTGCTAAGGTTATTTCATCTTCGCCATTTCTATTTTCAACAAAATAATAATCATAAACAATTCCGCCAATCTTGCATACTCTAATTCCCTTTATATCTTCTTCTTTTCTACATGGGAAGTTAACATTTAGCACTATATTATTCTTAATCAAATCTTCTTTTACTTTTTCAAATATTTCCTTAGCATGCTTTGCAGCTACTTCAAAACAATTAGGTTCTTCCCCTAGTTCACAAGAAAAAGCCATAGCTGGAATTTTATATATATTTCCCTCAATAGCTGCTGATACTGTCCCTGAATATAATACATCTGCTCCAACATTTAATCCTAAGTTTATACCTGATAATACTACATCTACTTGCCCATCTACTAACTTATCTAGTGCAACTCTTACACAATCTGCTGGTGAGCCAGATATGCTATAGGCCCTTGATTTAATTCCTGGGATATTGACCTTTCTCACTAAAATAGGTTTTGTTAAAGTGATTGAATGTCCAGCAGCACTTCTTTGTCCTTCTGGTGCTACTATTACTACCTCATAATCTTTTTCAAACTCCTTCGCCAATGCTTGTATACCTATAGCATTTATTCCGTCATCATTTACTAATAGTAATCTCATACTTGCCTCCTCATATTGTCTTATTCGTAAATACTCTTATACAACCAAATACTTTGGATGTCTATCACAAAATTCACAGGTATGTGGACTTGTCCAGTCTGTAAAGCTTACTTGATCAAGCTCATAAACATCTGGGGACTGCTCATATGTCTCTACAAATTCCTCTAATGCAATTTCTAAATGATCATTACATACTACATACATCGAATCACTCCAAACTCATTAATATATGGTAATAGAGAATAATATATAGTATTTGCAAAAAGTATAGGTTTTACAACATTATATTGAAAACCAGGTTCAAACCAATATCCATCTGGTTTTATATGAGTGTATAGGTTTTACAACATTATATTGAAAACATGATAATCTTGGGTTTAACTTAAGATTAAAAACAAAATACTTTAGATGGTCTATCTCTATAGGTCAGCTCTAAGTTTATGTCTTTAGTCACATTTATACCCTTTTCTGTTAGTATATTAGCAACAGTTTGATAAGCCAGCTCTGGAAAATTATTTTCTTTGCTCAGGTGACCTAATAATATACATTCATTCTCACCATTTAACACTTCTGCTAAAAGCCTCCCTGCATCATCATTTGAAAGGTGTCCATGCTCACTTAAAATCCTTTTTTTCAAATACCAAGGATATTTTCCTACCTTAAGCATTTCTATATCGTGGTTAGATTCTATTAATAACAAGTGAGAATTCTTTATATTCTCTTTTACTTCTTCACTAACGTATCCTGTATCTGTCACTAAGCTAATTTTCACATTTTCATAATAGAAGCTATATCCTACAGGTTCTATAGCATCATGAGATACTTTAAAAGGATGAACGTTCAAATCTTGTATTTCAAAAATCTTATCTGTATCAAATATATTTATATTCTCTTCCTTGACTTCTCCTATTTCGGATTTCATACTTAGCCAGGTCTTTTCATTTGCATATATTGGTATATTAAACCTTCTCGACAAAATTCCTATACCATGAATATGGTCCTTATGCTCATGAGTTACTAATATTCCATTAATTGTGCTTGGTTCAACTTCTATGGAGACAAGTGCCTCCTGAATCTTTTTCCCACTTAGGCCTGCATCTACTAATAATTTTACTCTATCTGTTTCTATATATTGGCAATTTCCACTACTACCACTTGCCAGCGAACAAAATCTTACTGTCATATATTCTCCTCCAACCACTTACTATTCTACTCATCCTATTTAATAAACATAAAACAATTATATCATAGATTGAAAAATGGAAAAAGCCGAGTTGTCCCGGCTATCTATTAACCCTATATATTTTGGCTCCTAAGCCTAAAAGCTTTTGTTCTATATTCTCATATCCTCTATCTATATGGAAAACATCATCTATTTCAGTTTTACCCTTTGCTATAAGTCCTGCAACTACAAGAGCTACTCCTGCTCTTAGATCAGTGGCTCTAACTCTAGCACCAGTTAGTTCCTTCACTCCTTCGATTATAGCCACTCTTCCATCTACTTTAATATTGGCGCCCATTCTCTTTAATTCATCAATATATTTGAATCTAGCCTCAAAAACACTTTCTGTAATAACACTGCTTCCTTCCGCTATGGATAAAATAGCTGCCATTGGTTGTTGGAGATCCGTAGGAAAACCTGGATAAGGCAGTGTTTTTACATTTACTCCTACTAGTTTACCGTTTGAGATTACCCTAACTGAATCATCATATTCTATTATATTAGCTGATGTTTCTCTAAGCTTTGCTATTATAGACTCTAAATGTTTTGGTATTACATTTTTGACTAATACATCTCCACCTGTAGCAGCTACTGCAACCAAATAAGTACCAGCTTCTATCTGATCAGGTATCACACTATAGGTACAACCATGTAACTTTTCTACACCTTCAATCCTAATTACATCTGTGCCCGCTCCTTTTACATCTGCTCCCATGGAGTTTAGGTAGTTAGCCACATCTACAACATGAGGCTCCTTAGCTGCATTCTCTATTGTAGTTCTGCCCTCTGCACATACTGCAGCCATCATAATATTTATAGTAGCCCCAACACTCACTACGTCTAGATATATCTTGGTTCCAACAAGCTTGTCAGCTCTACATTTTATAACCCCATGCTCTATGTCTACCTTAGCTCCAAGAGCTTCAAAGCCTTTTATGTGCTGATCTATAGGTCTAGTTCCTATATCACAGCCTCCAGGATAAGCTACTTCAACTTCCTTAAAACGACTAAGACCAGCTCCTAATAGATAGTAAGATGCTCTTATTTGCCTTGATAGGTCATATGGAGCTACAATTTTAGTTATCTTACTTGTATCGATGACCATTGTGCCATTTTCATTTAACTCAATGTCTGCCCCAATAGAAGACATAATATTAGAAATACAAAATATATCCTTTATCATAGGAAGATTTTCAACAACACATCTTTCACCTGCTAATATAGATGCAGGGATTATAGGCAATGCTGCATTTTTAAATCCGCTAACCTCAACTGCTCCATTAAGTTCATATCCGCCCTCAATTATTATCTTCTCCACTTAATATGTCACCCTCTCTCTGCTTAAATTAAAACAAAAAATAGAAGAAATATAGTATCTCTTCTATTTTTATTTATAAAATCCTTCATTTATTTAATTATCTTCCAAAAATATTTTAGTCCCGTCATTAAATATAACTCTCCAAGCTGGAGTAGCCTTTCCACCTATGGTGTTACTAGAGGGGTCAAGATAGTAACATATTGATATTTTCTCTATTGTCTTCCCATATGCTTCCTCCATAGCTAATAGCTTAAGTAAGGCTCTAGGAGCAGACATAATAGTTAAAGTAGTAGAGTCATCAGATTCTGCTGATTCTATCCAATATCTTTCAAATTTATTTATCCCTGTGGAACTAATAGTAAATCTCATGTAACTCTTTTCAAAATAGAATCCATCGATAAACTTTGTAAATTCAATAAAATAAACATCATCATCATTACTAATAACACTTAATTTATAATCATCAGCTAAAAAGCCTTTATCCTGAATAAACTCCTTTGCAATATTTTCTGCCATAGTTTGTGTTAGGTTATCGTATACAGAAACTATGTTAGCATTCTCGTAAATTATTTCATTATCATTTCTTATACTAAGATTTTCATTTCCATTAGTATAAAAATCGCTATCATTGATGGTCTCTTTGGAGTATTTGCTGCCTAAGAAGTTACTGATTATATCTTGGGAGTCATATACTTCATACTTGATTTTATATAATGGCATAGATGGTATATCCTTAGGTATATCCACTGCTATATTAATATTCTTTTCTAGCAAAACAGCCCTTACATCATTAATAAAATTATCTCCTACTAATGGAGCATTGGTATTTCTGCTATTTATCAGCACATAAGCTAGAAATATATTTGTGATGATAAAGGCAACTATGAGAATATTTTTCGCCTTTGACCAGTCCATATTAATTTCACCATCCAAATAAGTTAGTTATCTTGGATTCCCCCCGTTTTCTACATAACCATCATAAGCATCAAATATATAGCTATGTCCTGCCACATCTATGATCCAGACTGGCTTTAAGTATTGACTTCCCTCCACTGATGAATCGTAGAATGCTAAACTTGCATTCTCAATAGCTAATTTGAACTTTTCATCTAATTCATCTGCAGATAGTATATCTATATTTATGTTATTGTACTTAATGTATTTTGCTTTAAGTTCACCGTAGTTTTTATTAATTACATCATAAGCAGACAACATATCTTTATATTTTGGTGTTACTGTCCCAACTTCCTTCCATATATGCCTTTTGTATGATTTTACTTGATTATTAAACATTTCAATTTCTATAGAGTTTAGGGCTACATTTTCATCTGATGCTACAGTTAGTCCTTTAAGTTTATATTTAAAGGTAAACCTATATCCCTTATTGTTTTCAAATTCAATTTTGTCTACCTTATATAGGTATGTATCTTTAGGCCTACCCATATGAGTATCTATAAAGTCTATAGCATTATTGAGACTCGTAATAGGGTTCCCAGCCTCTGCATTTGCTTCAACAGCTTTAAAAAATTCAAGAGTACCATTTTCATGAATCTTCAAAGTTCTTTGGCTATCAATGTATATCACTGAGCCATCATTTTCCTCGATTCTTCGTATATATGCTAAGTCCCTATTAAAAAATAAGGATGCTATATTATTCTCCTCTAGTTCACTACTTATGTCGATTTCTTTTTGCACATGTACCTGTGGTAAATTAAAATTTATCTCCCAAGGAATATATGTGTTATTTTTATTCTCACTTGAAAACAAATCCTTTACTGTATACACTCTTGTATAATCACTTTTACTTATGTTGTCAATTTCATTCTTTATATTCTCATCACTAAAGTTTACTCCACTAATTTTTATATGGTTCTTTCTATCGCTAATCACAATAAAATTTTCCCTTGGGAAATCTAGGTAGATATATATACTATTAATCTTTCTGATAGACTCATTGATTGAGGATGAAATATCAGCATCAAACATTTTTCCAAAAACAAATGTATATATATCATTAGAGAAAAAGAAGCCAATAGATCTTTTTGTCCTATTTTCTTCAAATTCTTCATCAGTCATTTCTTCAATTTTAATATTCTTTGATTGGAATGCTGCTTTAAGTATTTCCTTACCTTTATCCCAAAGCCCGTGGCTCTCATCAATATACATAATGGCACGATTATTCCCGCTAAAATTGATGATATATTTTTCAGGTAAAATAAAGTCAGATAATACACTTTCTTTAACATCATCGGATTCTTGTCCAAATGCAAAGGAACTAAATAATTCCTCTGGGAATTCAACCCATAGTTGTTGTACAAGATAAAACGTTATAAGAACTAAAAAAGCTAGTAAAAAAGATTTTGCTCTTTCTCTTTGCTTCATATTTATCATCTCCAAAGAGATACTATTATTTATTATTTATCAAATTTTTTATAGTCTCTATAACAGGAGATATAATAGCATTTTTAGCGTTATCTAAAGTCTTAGCTGCATCATCTATTCCTTTACAAAGAACATACTTTACGTCTGTATAGGTATTATATCCATCTTTTTTTGTAACAACAATTTTATAAAGTCCTTTTTTTAGCTCTATTTCCTTTGGGTATACACCACTATCATTTAACTCTACATCTTCAGATAAGAGTAAGCTATAGTCCTCATCTTTTGCAGACTCAATAAGCTTTTCAATGGTTTTAACGTCTTCCTGTATCGCAACATTTGTATTTAAATATACTTCTAGAATCACATTTGAGTCTTTTTTACCTTTAATAGTAATTAAAATAACGTCTCCCTCTGTCTGTATACCATTTTCACTATTTACATTTATTTGTACTTCTTTTTCAGTTTTTTGAGTTTCTACCTTAACAGCCTGTTTGGTAACTGTATCATCACCAGCATATGCCATATTGCTTGTAATACTAACAGTTGCCAGTACTAGTGCCATTGCAAGGAGTTTTCTAGACATAATAATTCCTCCTCATACCATATAATACTACATTTTCATTATATACTAATTTTATTACAAACATATTACAGTGCAATTAAATTTGAATTACACATAGACTTATTTTAAAGGTAGTATTATGTCAACAGTTGTTCCAACATTGCATTCACTATTAATTCGAATCTCACCATTATGGGCTTCGATGATTTGTTTAGCAATGGAAAGACCTAATCCAGTACCACCCATCTCTCTAGATCTTGCTTTATCTACTCTATAAAATCTCTCAAATATTCTGTTTATGTCTTCCTTAGGAATTCCAATTCCATTATCCTTAACTGTTATAGTCACTCTCTCAGAATCTGAGTTTGCTCCAATTTCTATTGTCCCATTATTAGGTGTATATTTGATTGCATTGGTAATTATATTTAGTATCACCTGCTCTATCCCATCTTTATCAGCTAAAACTTCCCCAATATCTTCCTTAATATTCAATTCTATCTTTTGATTTTTTTCCTCTGCTGATATTCTAATCTTTAGATAAATACTTTTTAAAAGTTCGTTTACTTTTATAGATTTTTTACTCCATTTCGTTTGTTTATAATCTAAATCAGAAAGCTGTAATAAATCTTTCACAATTCTTGCCATCCTATCGCATTCACTATCTATTACAGACAAGAAGTTCATTGAGATTTCCTTATCATCAATAGCACCATCCATTAATGTTTCGGTATAGCTTTTTATAGTGGTAATAGGCGTTTTAAGCTCATGAGACACATTAGCCACAAATTCCTTCCTCATATTTTCGAGTTTTTGTTGTTTTGTTATATCTTGAAATACTATTATCATACCACCTATATTAGAGTTTTCGTCTATTAGCGGCGCATATTCTGCATTATATACCTTAGAATCAATCTCAATTATTTCACTGCCTCTCCATTTCTCTTCCTTTGAGATACCCCTTATAGTTATCCTATTGTTTTTTTCGTCGAATATTTCATCATACTGTATCTCGCTTAGTTCTTCAGGTTTTACCTTAAGCATATCTAAAGCTACTGGGTTTGCATGTATAATCTTTCCATCTAAAGAAACTGCAATTACACCATCAGCCATATGAGTAATTATGGTGTCTAGCTTGCTTTTTTCCTTATTCACTTCTGCAAGAGTACTTTTTAACTTTAGGGTTAAGTAGTTAAACATACTTGCAAGCTGGCCAATTTCATCATCTGATTTAACCTCAACAACTTGGTCAAAGTCTCCTTTAGCCATTCTTTCTGCTTTTTTAGTTACATCATTAATCGGTTCTGTTATACTTCTAGCTATTAAAAAACCTATCAATACAGTAATGGCTAAAGCTAAAGCTGTAGCCTTTATTAAAATCGTCTTCGATTCTTCTAATGTATTATACATATCTGTCAGGTCAGACGTTACATATATAATCCCTTTTATCTTTCCATTATCTGACAATACCGGGTAGGCTAAGTGTTTTGCTCTACTTGTGCCATTGTCTATAGAGCTATAGCCTTCTCGCTTTTCACCATGCTTTTTTGCATCAATAATTAACTCAGCCTGAATCTGGCTAAGGTTAAATGCACTTTGTCCTATTATTTTATTGTTACTAGAATTACTAGCGATTATTGAAGAAATACTAGTATTGTCTATAATATATATTATCTCAGTTGCATAAACAGGAAGCTGTTTTACATCTGTTTGGATTTCCTCCTTAACTAGATTCCAGTCATCATTCTTCGAAATATTGTTAGACATGTTTATTAAATTTCTAACCCTTGTCTCCATCGTTCTTGTAGCTTGATTTAAGTGATGATCTTCAAACTTTCTTATGATGAAAGCCATAACAATCACCATAGCAATAAAAACTAGGAGGAAATATACCACTATAAACTTCCACCTAATGCTCTTAAACATTAATTAGCCCCTCCTAAAGTAGTATCCAACTCCTCGCTTTGTGAGAATATACTTATATTCTCCAGAACTATCCTCTACTTTTTCTCTTAGTCGTCTTATAGTTACATCAACCGTCCTAATATCACCGTAATATTCATAGCCCCATACCTCTTCTAATAGCTGCTCTCTAGTAAATACCTGTTCTGCCCTTGTAGCTAAGAATTTCAACAGTTCGTACTCTCTTTGAGTAAGGTCGATAACCTTATCATTTCTTCTCACTTCATACTTGCTAGCATCTATTACTAAATCGCCAATATCTATAATCTCACTGTTATTTGACTGGCTAAATAGTTCTGTTCTCCTTAAGTTTGCTTTTACTCTGGCTACTAGCTCTCTCATACTAAATGGCTTAGTTATGTAATCATCTGCCCCTAGCTCTAGTCCCAGTACCTTGTCCACTTCTTCCTCCTTTGCAGTAACCATTAGAACTGGAGTTTGAAGTTTTTGCCTTATTTCTTTTAATACTTGAAAACCATCTTTTTTAGGTAACATGACGTCAAGAAGAATCAAGTCTGGATTATCGTTAAGAGTTTTATTTATTGCCTCTTGTCCATCATAAGCTATAATTACATCATAGCCCTCTTTTTTTAAATTAAAGCTTATTATATCAGCTATAGGCTTTTCATCTTCCACAATTAATATTTTTTTACTCATGATATGCACCTCAAATAATGAATTTTATTACTTCATCTATCTCAATTAAATAGTATTCTATCTATCTTATATTCTATATAATAAATTTATTTCCTTCTTACAAATTCTGTGATATTTCACAAATAAGAAAAGCTTCTATCGATGATTTGAAAATTAAGGAAGCTTTTCTTGAACCACTGCATATACGACTTGCACGAAATCAAAGCTTTCGACAACTTGCTTAAAACTCATTGAAAAAAAAGTTCTTGATTATAAGGATTATAAAGTAGAGTTTTTCTGTTCGTTATAAAAAATAAATAGCAAAAAAGTCTCATAGAAAAGAACTAAAATATGGACTTTATGCCCTTGACACATTTTGTAAAAAAAGATAGAATATTCTTGAAATATCTAAAGCCCCCTATTTTCTTATTTTTTTACAATATAAAGTCAACCTATTATTAGACGGTTGACTTTATATATTTGTTTCATAAATTCTTATAATTTAAATTTTAGTCAAACCCATTATACTCAAAAATATTAGTCTTAAAAACTACCTTTGCAGACTTGTTTATGCTGTTTCCTTTTCCCAGTATATCAAGCATATTTCTCATTTTATCAAATCCCCAAGTGTCTGATATTCCTTTTACTATTTCAAAAGACTTCCTATAGGCAACATTTTGGTCAATATCATCAAATCTTTTATCCAAATCCTCTAAAGTAATTTTATATTCATCAGGGCTATACTCCTGCCATTCAAATCCTGTAAGCTTATACTCAGTATATAATGCCAACCCTTCAGTAAGCCACATGGGATAGTTACCTCTAGTTATATCATCTATTAGTAGATGTGTAAATTCATGGAGTACTGGACCGTTATACTCATATATTTTCTCAAGATTTTCAGTATCTTTAATCCATGCTCTTGGAGATAATATATTAATTACTCCACTATAGTACACCCCTATAGGTGTGCTCCCTCTATTGAACCTTAAGTTTTCTATAAAAGCCTTTTCATCTTTATAAATAATCACATCACTCTTTGAGGATGGGATATACTCATACATATTACATATGCTTTCATGGTATTTATCTGCTATACTAGCAGTTAATTTTGCATACTCTTCATCTTCTTTTTCATATCTAATTATAAAATTTTGTGTTTCTAATATTTCAAAATCCTTTGCGTAACTTAGAACCCTAGCTTTTTCAATATGCTTTACTATTGGATAAAAAGAAACCTGTAGTATTTCAAACTGATATATAAACACAGCAACTAATGCTGCTATTAATAATATTACTATAAGGGTAGGACCCCTCACTAATTTAACTTGCATACCAACTTCCCCCTTTTAAATTCATATGTATGAGGGAATAGCAATATTATATCATAATATTATGTAAACTTCATTGTTAAATTTTATAAGTCAATCCTCATCAGTTAAAATCTTTCGTTATGAAAAACACCCAAAATTTTTTACTCTTGCTCTAGGAGTTCTGATATTGTAACAAATTTATATCCTTGATTAATTAACTCAGGCAATATTACCTTTAGAGCTTCGATAGTTTGATTTTCGCTTGCTTCATTGTGGTCATGAAATAAAATGATGTCTCCATTTTGAGCTTGAGATATTACTGTTTCAGCTATTTTATCTGCTCCAGGATTACTCCAGTCTTTAGAATCTTGATAGTATGTCCATAGGATTAACTTACATTGATTTCTTAGTGCTACGTCATATACTGTCTGATTATAAGTACCATAGGGCGGCCTAAATACCCTAGCCTCTTTTCCTGTACTGGCAAGAATAATTTCTTGAGTTTTGTCAAATTCCTCCTCTACTATTTCTAAATCTTTATTCTTCATATTTATATGATTATAGCTGTGAATACCTATTTCATGCCCTTCTTCTCTTTGCCTAAGTAATATTTCGGGATACATCTCTCCATGCTTACCTAAAATAAAAAAGGTTGCTTTCACATTGTACTCCTTAAGTATATCTAGTATTTCATGTGTGTATATTGGATGGGGACCATCATCAAATGTTAGTGCTAAAACTCTTTTGTCTCTAGGCCCATTAGATACTATGTTAGCTGCTTCAGCTAACTCGTCTAAGCCATTGAAAAAAGTGGGCTTTGACTTACTTTGAAATATAAAAATAGAAGCTATTATAATTATAACTATATTAGCGGCTATTCCAATCCTTACTTCTTTTTTTAACATTGTAACTCCTCCATTTGGTTATATAACTAATATAATTATATTATCAAACTTCAATCTATATGCAACAAAACTCAGCATCGCTTATTCATGCTGAGTTTTGTTGTTATATGTCATGTACTACTCTATTTATCCACTTATCAGAAATCAATCTCTTTACTGCAAAGAAGCATTTTACCATTTCCTCTGCAGTAAGCAATGCTACTACCCAATAAACTGGCAGCTTTAAGAAAATAGCTCCAATAAACGACAAAGGCACTCCTATAGCCCACATTGTAAAAGCCTCAAGCTTTAATGAATACTTAGCATCTCCTCCACCCCTTAAGACTCCTACTATAAGAATAATATTTAACACTCTCATTACCATTATGACAGCTGTTATATATAGTATCATAAGGCTATCATGCACTACTGTATCTGAGACCTTAAATATGTTAAGCATCCCTCTTGCTGTCACAGCTATGGTAATAGCTATAAATACTCCTGTTATAACTCCTAATGCTGATAGCCTATATGCATAATCCTTGCCTTTTTCTTCTTCTCCTGCACCTATTAAATTACCAACCATTACTGCTGATGCGTTTGCTATACCAAAGACTAGTACCATATACAAGTTTGATATAGTGCTAGTTATTTGAACTGAAGCTATTGCCTGAGTTCCTATCCTTCCATATGCCACTGAATAAACTACAGCCCCCAGTCCCCAGCATATTTCATTGAAAACTACTGGCAATATGGTTTTAAAGGACTTTACTACATAAGTTCTATCAAAGCTTAGCATATCTCTAAAGCCAGCAGCTAATGTTCCCTTACCTATATAAACACAAATTATCAATAATACAGTCTCTGCTATCCTTGCTATAAGAGTAGCTAATGCTGCTCCATTGACTCCCATTTCTGGCATTCCAAAATTCCCAAATATAAGCATATAATTAAATAATGCATTAATAGTTAAGGCCACCACACTAACTATCATAGGAAGTATGGTTTTTCTAATAGATCTTAATGCACTACTATAGGCAAGTGTAACTGCTGTAAATATATAGCTTAGACCTACTATTCTTAGATAATCGCTTCCTAGTTTGACTACATTAGTATCTTTATTAAATATTTTAATTATAGCCTCTGGTATAACTAATGCTATAAATGTAAATATTAGAGAAATTAATGTTCCAATTGAAAGTGACAGGCCTAGCATCCTTTTAATATTTGTCTCATCCTTATTGCCCCAAAATTGAGAAATAAAGATATTTGCTCCACTATAAAAGCCCATAATTAGTATGGTAAAGAAAAAGAATAGTTGATTTGCTATCCCTACTGCTGCAATTTCTGTCTCTCCCACTCTGCCTATCATTACCGTATCCAGCATATTTAAAGACGATGCTATTAAATTCTGAATTACAATGGGTAGTGCTATGGTAAACAATATCCTATAAAATTCTGAATCTCTAAATAGTCTATTAAAATATTTTCTTTTCAATTTCTGTCCTCCTCTCTCATAGGCAAAAATAAACCACCTTGAAGTTTTTCAAAGTGGTTTGCTTCTTCACTCATAAGGAACACTATACTTCTTAATATCCTAATTTCATTTATATAATTATACCACATTATCTCTACTTCTCAAGTATAATTTCATACGCCATACTCTAAAATTTATTAACACTTTTTGATACTGCTGCATAGATTAAAGCATAGGAAGGTGAAGGTAATGAGAAGAATGAATTCAAAAATATGCCCTGTTTTAAGTGCAAAACTACAAACCCTATCTAATGAAGAGCTTCCTGTTATAGTTAGAGTCAGAGAAAACCATAAGGATAAGCTAAATAACTTGGCTCATAATATGGAGGGTAAAATTAAAAGAAACCTTCCTTTAGTTGATGCCATTGCATTAAATATGCATATGGGTGAAATAGATAGATTATCTAAAGACCCAAGCATTGAATATATAAGCTATGATTCAAAGGTATTTGCTCTACTAGACATCGCCAATGCTTCCATAGGAGGCAGTTTTCCTCGTGAAATAGGCTTAACAGGTGAAGGTGTGACTGTAGCAGTAATAGATACAGGCGTGGCACCTCACAATGATCTAACAAAACCAAAAAATAGAATTATTGGATTTAAGGACTTTGTAAACAATAAAACAGCACCCTATGATGACAATGGTCATGGAACACATGTTGCTGGAATAATCGCTTCAAACGGTTTTTCTTCAAACAGAAAATATATGGGTATAGCTCCTAGTGCCAATATTTTAGCTGTAAAAGCTCTAGATGAAAGCGGAAGCGGAAATACTTCTGATATAGTATCAGCTATAGAATGGGTTGTTAAGACTAAGGATCAATATGATACGAAAGTTTTAAACCTTTCACTTGGAAGTCCAGCAAACAATGCCATAAGTTCAGACCCTTTAGTAAGAGCAGTTGAAGCAGCTACTAAAGCCGGTCTTACTGTAATAGTGGCAGCAGGAAATAGTGGCCCTTCAGCTAAAACTATTTTATCTCCTGGAAATAGTCCCAATGTAATCACAGTAGGGGCTGTAGATGATAAGAGAACTGCTGATCCCAGTGATGATACAATTGCTAACTTTTCAAGTCGAGGTCCCACAAAGGAAGGGTTAAAAAAACCTGATGTAGTGGCTCCTGGAGTAAGTATAATGTCTTTATCTAATAAGTCAGCCGATGGATATGTTACATCAAGCGGTACTTCCATGGCTACTCCTTTAGTATCAGGTTCCGCAGCTCTTCTATATAGCAAATATAATAATTTGACTCCAAGTCAAGTAAAAGCCATGTTCATGAATTCATGTAATGACTTAAAGGATAAGCAAGAAAATCAAGGAGCTGGAATCATAGACTTAAGAAAACTGTTTAAAGCTGAAGAAAGTCAGCCTCCTAAAACTACACCACCACTTAGACCACGTTTTCCCATATCGCCGCTACCCCCTAAGAAGGAGAAGAAGGTAGCGTCATCAAACTCCTTTAATGATATTATAATAATCCTAGTTCTAATCTTATTGATTCTAGCAATTAGTGATAAATAGTAAAAATAATAAAGCCCACAGATGTGGGCTTTGCTATACTCTATTGATAATTTTTACCTAAATATTTATATGGATCTTGAGCTACTCCGTTTTTCCTAACTTCAAAGTGTAGATGAGGTCCAGTGCTTCTGCCTGTATTACCTACAGCAGCTATATGTTGACCCTTATACACCTTTTCTCCTTTTTTCACATATATCTTACTACAGTGAGCATATCTAGTGGTAAATCCTCCACCATGATCTATCTCGACCATATATCCATAGCTACCATTAGATCCTGAAAATGTTACAGTTCCTCCATCGGCTGCATATATTGCAGTACCTGTCCTAGCAGCAAGGTCTATACCTGTATGGGCTCTTCCCCATCTACTTCCAAATCTAGATGTAAGAGTACCTCTAGTAGGCATTTGGAAGCTTCCTGTTCCCTGCTTAGGAGGCGGGTTCTTAGTTCCCTTAATTACTATTTGTGCAACTGGCTGGGATAATATAGTTTCTTTAATTATTTCCTTAGCCACTTCTATTCCATTATGTTTTTCCACTTTAGCTACTATTTCGCTTTTACCTTCTACTCCTTTTTTCTTTACAGACTGTTGGTCCTTGTACATATTGTCACTGTATTCATATTGGGTTTCAAATTTTATATTTTCAGTATAAGTTTTTTCTTCGTATGTTGCTACTGTTAAAAAAGGCTTGGGCACTATTAAGCTTAGTTCATCACCTGGATGTACTAATTCTGAATTCTTACCCGGGTTAGCCATTTCTAGTTCTTTTACACTTATATTATATTTCTTTGCTATCGTCCAGTAATTTTCGCCTTTCTCAACTACATGAATTTTTTCTTCATCGGTTCCTTTCTGAAGTAGTTCAAGAACTTTATCAGGGTCTTCAATTTTAGAAACTGGTACTTCTCTTTCCACTATCTTTACATCTTCAACTATTTTTATCTCCTCAATTTTTGAGCCTTCCTGCTCTGCAATCTGAAGATAAGGCTTTTTAATCTCTTCAATTATTTCCTTTGCAATGGATTCAGATTTTAGATATGAAAAATCTTCTCCATTTATATTAATTGCATATGCAACAACATTAAACGTTATATTTGACTTGATTTTATTTTTAATACTAGTCTTATTAGTCAGTTCTTCATTTTCTGCATGAACTTCTTCAAAGGATAATTTTTCTTTTATGACTACATCAAGTCCTTGTTCTTTTACCAAACTCTTATGTATAGAATCATATATATCTAATACATCCTGTTTATCTCTAACGACTCCAATATCTATGTTTCCAAGCTTAACGTTAAATGCTCTTGTAGCAATTTCATGCTCTACTTCCTTTTGATATTGATAAAACTTAACTACAGAAAAGGTAAGAAATAAAATGGCAACTACTGCAATTATGCCAGTTCTTGCGTTTAAAATGTTCTTATCAAACTTCAAGTTTTTAAACCTTTTAAATTTATCTTTTGGTATTTCAATATTTATTTTCTTAACACTAGAAGCTTTCTCAGTAATAAATTTCTTAATTTGAGTTAGTTTGATATTTAATAAACTCTTGGTTCGATTTTCTTTCGAGCCCTTCATGATCTAGCTCCCTTCCATCCTGTAATATAACAGTAATCCTTTTGTAACAGGATTGTAATTTTTCGCACAACTAGATTATATCATATTTTTATCATTTGACAACCCTTATTTAAAGTCCATATTTTTGTTATTTTTTTCATATTGCTACTCTTTTATACTCTATTATACATATTATTATCTAATTTTTTGTCGATATAATATTAACGTTAAAACCTAAGGTATCCTGACCTTGAAATTTAAAGTTATACTTACCTTTAACCTTTACTTTTTCGATTAATCTACCTAATGCTTCTACCTTAACTCCTTCTGGAACTATTATATTAGCTAAATAATAATTAGTTACATCATCAGGTTTATTTTTTTTATATGTGGTTTCAAGCTTCCATCCATTATTATATTCTGCTGCAATAGGATACCAGTTCCTTAATATATATTTAGTTGTTCCTTCCTTTGAAATATGCGCTAAATGAGAGATATCCATTTCATACTTTATTTCAATATCTAATTTATTTCCTTCCTCTAACTCTTTATCTAAATTAACCATTAATAAACTGTTGTTTTTTCCCACTATTTTATAGCTAGCTTTTTTGTTTCTCACTTTCACATATTCTATCACTCCTATTTTAGTAAGTAGTTTTTCCTCTTTATTGGACGATTTTTCTCCAACATCTTGATATTTTACATTTTCGAGCATAATTATCTCATTAAGATGAAAAAATAGCTTATCTATACTTTTGTTAGTCTTGTTTATATACTCTATATTTTCTAACACAGATAGCTTCTCCTGCGCTGGGAAGAACTCTGCTTTAATAGTATATTTGTTCATTTCTTTAATAGTGTTTATATTCCATGTCAATTGGACATCATCTTCTATGAAAATATATAAAGCTATAGGTACGGCTGCTACTAAGAGGAGCAAGAGAATTTTAATTATAATCTTTTTTATTAAATATTTCATTATTTACCTCCTAGTATTTTTGTTGTCCTGTTATTAATATATTTTACTCTATAAGAAATATGACCAAAGGTATGATATAATATTTGTATGTAATAAGTTGATTGGTAGGTGATATGTATGTCCTTCTTTTTAGAAGTGACTGATTTAGATTTTGGTGATACTCCTATAGAGAATATTTTTATAAATGACTATATGCCTATGGCAGACGGTACGTATGTAAAAGTTTATTTATTAGGATATAAATATGCTAAGGATGATGACGAGAAACTCTGTGTAAACAACGAAAGTATATCTAGACAATTAAATATTCCTTTGACTGATGTATTAAAAGCATGGGACTTCTGGGAACAAAAGGGAATCATTGTAAAGCATAAAAAGGAGGATGCAGATGAATATGATTATAAGGTTGAGTTTTTAAATTTAAAGCAACTATATATTAAAAACAATTATGTATTAAAGTCTCAAGCAAATTCTATAAAAAATAACACTTCTATCTATACATGTACTGCAGAGGATTTGGTTGAATCTAATAAAATTCCAAGTATTAATGAAATGTTTACTTCTATTGACTATATAGTAAGACGTCAGCTTGTTCCAAATGAAAAAAGAAAAGTCCTAGAATGGCTATATAACTACAATATGAGTCCTGAAGTAATAGTTAAAGCATTCTTTTATGCTGTGGAACAAAAAGGTAAAAGAAATATTAACTATGTTGAGGGTATAGTAAGAAACTGGTATGATATGGGAATTACAAATCTTGATATGCTTGAAAAGCATTCAAAAACTCAGGATGAGAGATTTTATAGCTATGATAGAATAATGAAATCATTAGGATTTAGCAGTAGGACTCCAAGTGAAGCAGAGATGAAAGTAATAGATAAATGGTTTGATGAATGGAAGTTTACTATGGAAGTCATACTAAAGGCCTGTGAAAATACAAAAAAAACTGCAAATCCAAGTGTTAATTACATAGACGGGATATTATCTAAATGGAAAGAGAAAGGAATATCCTCAGTAGATGATATTGCAGTGAAAGATAAGCCTCAACCTCCTAATTATCAAAGCTCCAATAGTACTGCTTCACCAAGAGGTGCTAAAGCTAAAACTAGATTCCATACTGCAGAACAAAGAACTGCAAAATATACTCCTGAAGAGTTAGAAGCTATTGCAAGAAAAAGAAGAGGATGATTATTATGGATAAGTCATACATAAAGGAAATATTAAGAGAATATGAAAAACGAAGAGAAAATGCGCTATTTCAGCAAAAACTTAGACAAGAAGAAGTATATAACAAAATTCCAAGATTAAGAGAAATAGATACTGAAATATCTAAAACTGGAATATTAATAGCCACTGCCATGCTTCAAAACTCGCAGTCTTATGAAGAAAGCTTGGATAAAATAAAGACGGAAATGGAGAAGTTAAAAAGAGAAAAAGCCATACTTATGACTGAAAACAATATTCCTTTAGAGTACTTAGACATTAATTATACATGCAATTCCTGTAATGATACTGGTTTTTTAAAAAATGGCTCAAAATGCAATTGTCTCACACAAGAGCTTATAAATAAAGCTTATAAAATGTCTGGGGTTCAACATGTCCTTGAAAAAGAAAACTTTAAGACATTTGACATCAACATATTTTCAACTGAGCCCTTTGAAGGTGAAGAGTATTCTCCTAGAGAAAACATGTTAAATATACTAAATATATGTGAAGGTTTTTGTATTAACTTTGACGAGGATAATGAAGAGAATTTGCTTTTTTATGGCACCACAGGCTTGGGTAAAACGTTTATGTGCAACTGTATAGCAAAAGCTCTATTAGATAGAGGAAAAATAGTAATATATCAAACTGCTTTTAAAATTTTAGAAATAATCGAAGAGCATAGGTTTAGGAAAGGCTCACAAGTTGATATGGACGATAATAATTATAATTTATTGTTTGATGCTGACCTCTTAATAATTGATGATCTAGGGACTGAACTTACAAATACTTTCACTAATACGGAAATATTTAATATCATAAATTCCAGGCTTTTTAGAAGGAATAAGACTATTATCTCTACTAATCTTTCCTTAATGGAAATAGCAGAAACCTATGATAATAGGACATTCTCTAGAGTCTTTGGAAAATTTACTCCACTTAAATTTTATGGACCTGATCTAAGATGGGAAGCTTAGGATAAATAATAATTTCAAAAACAATAGCTTAAACACAAAATAGCAAGATAGAGCCATCTTGCTATTTTTGTGTTTAAAGCTTTAGATTTGTATATACTCGCTCTATAAATATGAAAAAAGCCGTCCCGATTCTAACAATCAAAACAGCCTTTTTATATGGAGCTGGCGAAAGGAATTGAACCCTCAACCTACTGATTACAAGTCAGTTGCTCTGCCAATTGAGCTACGCCAGCATATTCCTTACTTTAAAATGGCGACCTGGAAGGGACTCGAACCCTCGACCTCCAGCGTGACAGGCTGGCATTCTAACCAACTGAACTACCAGGCCAGGTAGTAATTAATTTATTGCTTTGCAGTATAATGGTGGGCGCAATAGGGCTCGAACCTATGACCCCCTGCTTGTAAGGCAGGTGCTCTCCCAGCTGAGCTATGCGCCCATTATTTTATGGTGACCCTACCGGGATTCGAACCCGGGTTACCGCCGTGAAAGGGCGATGTCTTAACCGCTTGACCATAGGGCCATTAATGGTGACCCATCCGCGACTCGAACGCGGGACACCCTGATTAAAAGTCAGGTGCTCTACCGACTGAGCTAATGGGTCAAGTCTTTTTTGGACTACTCTTAATATATTACAGCATAGGACAACCAATGTCAACAGTTTTTTTATAATTTTTAAAAGGTAATATGTCCCAAAATATATACAGTCTAAATACGCTTTTATAAAGATGATATAAAACTAAGTAAGCTATTCTTGGAGAATATAAGATCAGGTTCTTTAAATAATAACACCTAAGCAAGGCTTTAATATCTGCTATAAAAATAACTACAAAAAATTATCCATCAAATTTTTATAAATCAAAAAGACTTTTATTGAAGCTCATTAATAGAAGGCTCTTGGTTATAAGAATTACAGAGTAAAACTTTTCTATTCCTTATAAAAATAGGTTTAGCTTATGCGCCAAACCTATTTTTATCCACAGTTTTTTAAAAAAATCAATTGACTTATCCACATACTAACAGACATATGCACAAATGTTCGATACTATTATGTGGATAAGACATATATAGATTACCTTTTTTGAACCTTCATCTCATAGTATTTACAATAAACTATATTATTTTTGATTGTAAAATACTCTTCATTCCATACATGACTTTTCTCATCGTATGCTTGCTCCATAAGGTTTGAGTGCTTTGATTGGTACTCTCGTGTTATTTTGAATCCACATTTTTCATAGCATCTTATTGCACGCTTATTAAATTTAGCCACATCTAAATACAAGGTATTCATTTTCATAACATCAAAATAATAACCTAATACGGCCATTAATGCGTCAGAACCATATCCTCTATTCAGTACATCAGGATTAAATACTATGCCAAGTCTAGCAGCTCTCATTATCTTTTTGATGTTCCTTATATTTATATAGCCTATCATTCTATCTTCCTCATCTAAAACTGAAAAACATCTAGTATTTTTTCTAGAAGTCCTATAATTAAACCAGCTTCTAACCTCATCATCACTAAAATTCGGAAAATTATAGTCCTTAAATAATGGATCATCATGCTTACCCCAGTTTCTCATCTCAAGCACATCTTCATATGTCAGCAACCTTACCTTAACCCTATTTCCTCTTACTTCACACACTAGCCTCTCCCCCTGATTTTAGAGTGTGGTTTCACAATTTTCTATTGTCTCGGTTTTTCTAAATTTAAAAACTTGGTGTATTCTCCCATAAATACTAGCTCTACAGTACCTGTAGGTCCATTACGATGTTTTGCTATAATAACTTCCCCAATATTTTTCTTTTCAGAATCAGGGTGATAATAATCATCTCTATATAGAAACATTACAATATCAGCATCCTGCTCTATGGCTCCAGATTCACGAAGATCTGAAAGTATAGGTCTATGATCAGCCCTAATTTCAGGTGCACGAGATAGCTGTGATAGGGCTATTACTGGACAATCCATCTCCTTAGCCAACCCTTTTAATCCTCTTGAAATAGCTGAAATTTCTTGCTGCCTATTTTCATTTCTTCCTTCACCTGACATTAGCTGCAAGTAATCTATCATTATAAGGTCTAAACCCTTCTCCATCTTAAGTCTCCTGCACTTAGCCTTCATTTCCATTAAAGTAATACCTGGTGTATCATCAATAAATATTTTAGCTTGAGACAGTGGTCCCATGGCCCTTAAAAGCTTTGGCCAATCTTCTTCATCTAGTCTACCATTTATTATCTTCTGTAGTTCCACATGAGATTCAGAACTTAACATACGCTGTACCAACTGTTCTTTTGACATCTCAAGACTAAATATGGCTACCGATGCATTTCCTTTTAATGCAGCATTAACTGAAAGATTAACGGAAAAGGCAGTCTTACCCATAGATGGTCTAGCTGCGACAAGGACAAGGTCAGATTTTTGGAGGCCTGATGTCTTTTGATCCAAATCTATAAAACCTGTTGTAAGCCCAGTCAAATCACTCTTATTTAATGCCATTTGCTCAATTCTAGAGAAACTTTCAAGAAGCACTTCTTTTATAGGATCCAACCCTTCACTACTTCTTTTTTGAGTAATCTCAAATATTTTTTTCTCTGCTGCGTCTATGATTACATTTATATCTTCATCTGCTTCATATCCCTTTGCTATAATATCATTAGAAGCACTAATGAGTCTTCTTAGTATTGATTTTTCTTCAACTATTTCACAATAAAATCTTATGTTGGCAGTAGTAGAAATAGCCTCAGATAAATCTGCAAGATATAAAATTCCTCCTACAGCATCTAAGGTATTCCTTTTTTTAAGCTCATCAGACAAAGTTATTAAATCTACTGGCTCATCTCTATTATAGATTTCTAAAATTGCCTCATATATTTCCCTATGAGCTTCCTTATAAAAATCGCTAGGCTTTAATATCTCTGTAGCTGCTATTATTGCATTTTTATCAAGTATCATTGAACCTAATACTGACTGTTCACCTTCAATGCTATGAGGAGGTACTCTGCCTAATGCTTGCATTTCGGTTGACATACTATCACCTCTTTAACTGTGTATAACGAACACAAGATACTAGATGAGTAAGTGCATCAAGTATCTTGTAATGTCTAGTCTATTCCTCTGTTACTTTTACCTTCAATTTTGCTGAAACATTAGGATATACCTTTACATCTACTATGGTAGTTCCTATAGTCTTTATGTTCCCACCTTCAATGTCCATTTTTCTTTTATCTATGTCTATATTATGTTGCTTTTTAAGTGCATCTGATACATCTTTTGTTGTTATGGAACCAAATAGCTTCCCATTTTCACCTGATTTTCCTTTTAACTCTACAGTCAATTCTGATATCTTTTCTGCTAGTTCTTTAGCTTTAGCAAGCTCCTCTTCCTCTTTAATTCTCTTTGCAGCTTTTTGTTCTTCTAATACTTTCACATTTCCCTCTGTTGCTTCCTTAGCAAGATTTTTAGGAAATAAAAAGTTTCTTGCATATCCATCCTTTGCGTTAACTATTTCTCCTTTTTTGCCTAGTCCTTTTACATCTTGAAGTAAAATAACCTTCATTATTTTTCACCTTCCTCAAAATATTCTCTTATTGCTTCTTTTAGCATTTCTTCTGCTTCATCTATATCCACATTATCTAGCTGGGCTCCAGCCACCGCTAAATGACCACCGCCACCTAGCTTTTCTAGTATAAGTTGTACACTAATATCACCTAGGGACCTTCCACTAATGTGTATTCTTCCATCACTGACAACTAAAACAAAAGATGCCATTACTCCATTTATATTGAGAAGGTCATTTGCTGACTCAGCAGCTATGAGAACAGAATCCTTGCTTTCTTTTCTTAGTTTAGATATGGCTATTTTATCGTCTATTATTTTAGCTTCTTTTACTACCTCAGCTTTTGTAATAAATGTATTTATATCATCCTTGAAAAGTTGTCTCACAGAAGTAGTATCAGCTCCTGCCCTCCTTAGAAAGGATGCAGCTTCAAATGTCCTTACTCCTGTCTGGAAAGTAAAGTTTTTAGTATCTACAGTGATACCTGCCAAAAGAGCTTCTGCCTCAAACTTATTGATACTTATCTTTTCTCCCATATAATTAAGTATCTCTGTAACTAACTCACATGTAGAGGATGCATATGGTTCAAGATAAGATAATACTGGGTCCTCAATAAAGTCTGCCCCTCTTCTATGGTGGTCTATAAGCACAACCTTATCAATTATTTCCAGAAGATGAGGTGCTTCGGCATAGCTTGGTCTATGGTTATCTACTAAAACACACAGAGATTCTTTGTCTGCTAAATTTCTAGCTTGCTCTGGCGTTATAATATCTTCTAAATACTCTGGATGTTCTGTTTTTAGTCTATCAAAAATATTTTTTATAGATGGATTTACTCCGCTTAAAACTATATAGGCTTGCTTATCTCTATTTTTAACAGCCCTATATATCCCTATAGAAGCTCCAAAGCTATCCATATCTCCATTCTTATGTCCCATAATAAAAACTTTTTCCGATTGGTCAATAAGCTGTCTTAAAGCATGAGATATTACCCTTGCTTTTACTTTAGTCCTTTTCTCAACGGCCTTACTCTTTCCTCCATAAAAACTTAATTTATCTATTCTTTTTACAACTGCTTGGTCCCCACCCCTACCTAAAGCTATGTCGAGGGCAGCATTTGCATATTCAAATTGTTGACTAAGACTTTTACCATTTACTCCTATACCTATGCTTAGTGTTACAGGTATTCCGTTACCTAAGTCTACTTCCCTTACACTATCAAGAACTTCAAATTTCTTAGCTTCTAGAATTTCTAAATATTTATTTTCAAAAACCAATAAATATTTGTCATTTTCATATTTTCTAATAAACCCGCCTACTCTAGAAGCTAGTGAGTTAAGAATTTTATCTACCTCAACAAACACTATAGGTCTACTGGCTTCATCTGTGTTGTTTCTGACATCGTCATAATTATCTATTTGAATTATACCTACATTAACCTTTTCATCATTGTACTTAGTCTTTAATGTCGTAAAACCTGTATTATCTATCCAATATAGCATTATAATATATTCTTCTCTATTTTCTCTGCTTTTGCCTTTCTGAACAACATTATACAGAACCTTATAATATTTGTCCTTAATAGATACTTCTATAGGTGTGTCTTCTTTCCTATTCAGAATACTGTCTATGTTAAATCCTAGCATAATATCCTTAATGTTTTCATCTAGGAGCTTTTCTGAGTCAGCTATCTGAAGGAATTTTGTATTATACCAAGTAATTGTACCATCAGTTTCCACCATTACAAGAGGTATTGGCAAGTTTATTATAGCATATTTTGTAGCTGTATCTAGTCCAGTAGTCAAGCTCTCTATATACTTTGTCCATTCTAGTTTCTTAAGATGGATGTTTTTCCAATGATAATATATTAGATATCCTAATAGTAACACTCCTATTGCAGCAATCCTCGGTTCATAGAAAGCAATAATAACTATTAGAACTCCAATTATTAGCAAATAGAGCTTTGAATCTGGAACTAGAATATTAAATATTCTTTTATTTGACATAACTTTTCCTCCCCTAAGGAGTTTATTCCACTCTTTTCAATTTTCTAAAATCCAGCCCTGCATCTAGGAATCCTATGAGTGAAATTATTAAACTCAGTGGAACATTTATAATTATTAGAAAAATAATTATGGCCTTTACAATCTTATGCATCTTTCTCTTATTCATCAAGAAAACCACAACTGACAATCCTTGAATGAAAAAAACAAAGGATATTAAAATTATCGTATTAATAAATATTGTCTCATAATATAAAATTTTCATATATCTAAATACTAAAGCTGCTCCTATTATGACTAAAGAACCCATTATAGCATTATTAGGAAGCCTAAAGTGCATAAATCTAGGTATTTCAACTGATTTATAGCCTAATCTTTTAAGTATTGCAGTAGACATCCAATAGTTCAGATATACAATGAAAACAGAAGAAATTATTATAATTGCAGGTATCATTATTATTATAGTCTCTACTGTTGCTATTAACATATCTTTTATTACAGACATTTCATATGTAGAAAGCTGCATTTCTTTTAGTATGTCTAGCTGAATCCTCAGAGATTCCGTCAAAGTAGCATTAATCTCGGATAAGAAGCTAACACCTGTCACATACCCCATAATTGCTATTGATATTAGTATAGTTACTATGGCAGCCATGGCTCCACAAATTAATATTTGCTGTGGTTTATACTTATTATTTATCATATAGGTTAGTACTATAGAAATCAACCCAAATGCTAAAAATATTAGAATCCCAGTAAATATATCAGTGAGTACTCCGATTAGTATGCTAGAGCATACTATTGAATATATATTGTATCTTGTCTTATGCCTTACTCCAAGAATTATAAAAGGTACAGGATAAAAAAATATGATTATAGGAACTATACTATACCCAAAAATTATAATCAATGTCATAATTGTTGTTATAATAGCAGTCTCTGCAATCCGGGTTGTTTTTTCTCCTAAGTTCAATTTATTCACCTCAAACTCTTTTTCTCTTTAAATGCTCCAATAAACTACCTATGTCTCCATACCACTTCTCAATTTTATGTTCCTCTAAAAGAGCCAATTTAGCTTTTTCTTCTACTTTTGTATCTATGCTTTCATAGGATACACCGAGTCTTTTTCCAAGTAAGTATGTTACAAATATTACATTTGATATTGCATCAAGAACTGCATCGTGACTATTTTGAATACCCCTTACTAGAAGATCATATAAGGAAGCAACAGCCATAAGAAGCTCGCTTTTAAGCCACTCTATTACCTTTATATTTTTTGTCACATCAATATTCTTGTCATTTAATGACATAGTTAATCCCCCCTCTATACATTATACCAAACCATTGACCCTTTAACTATTTTTTTATGCATTATAATCCATAAAGTAATTTTTTATGCAAAAGCATTATCTATGTCAATTGAGTGAGTATATGAGTATTTCAGGAAATCGGGTTAGGTCATAAAAAAAACAAAAGAGATATACTACATATTATATAATATACCTCTCTTCTATACTATTTAAATTTAAAATTAGTCTGCTGTATATGGTAAAAGTGCAACTTGTCTTGCTCTTTTTATAGCACGAGTTAACTGTCTTTGATGTAAAGCACAGTTTCCTGAAATTCTTCTAGGAAGTATCTTTCCTCTTTCAGTAACATATTTCTTAAGCTTATTTACATCTTTATAGCTTATGCTAGTAGCATTATCAACACAGAAACTGCAAACTCTCTTCTTAGTTCTAAATTTTCTTCCTGGTTGTGCCATTCTCTTTCCCTCCTTCTAGAATGGAATATCATCATCGTCCGTAGGATGGAATCCATCCATATCTATATCCATACCGAAATCTCTGCTCTGATTAAAGTTTTGATTAAATTCTCTATTTTGACTTTGGCTACCTTGTCTAGCTTCTCCCCATTCAAGGAATTGAACTCTATCAGCTACTACATCTGTAGTATATCTCTTAGTTCCATCTTGAGCTGTATAGCTTCCTGTTTGAATACGTCCTTGAATTGCTACAAGTCTGCCCTTAACTAAATAGTTTGCACAGTTTTCAGCCTGTTTTCCCCAAACTACTATATTTATAAAGTCTGCCGTAGGTTGTCCTTTACTCTCAAATTCCTGCTTTTTTTCTCTCGATAAGTCTTTATCCACCGCTATGCTAAATCTAGAAACTGCCATTCCAGTAGACAGATATCTCAGTTCAGGGTCTCTTGTCAATCTTCCAATGAGTACTACACTATTCACAATTACACCCCCATACGGCTCTATTATTCATCTTCTCTAATTATCATGTGTCTAATTACATTGTCTGTAATTTTAGCAATTCTGTCTACTTCATCTACAACATCTGCACCAGAAGTGATATTTAATAGTACATAGTAACCTTCTTGAAAATCATTGATTTCATAAGCAAGCTTTCTGCTTCCCCATACATCAACATTATCAACTGTACCATTTGTCTCAACTATACCTTTGAATCTTTCAACAAGAGTATTTCTTGCTTCTTCTTCCATATTTGGTGCAAAGATTAAAACAATTTCATATTTTCTCATGTGTTTCACCTCCTTTTGGACTAAACGGCCCTATCTATTTAATAGAGCAAGGATAACATACTACATCACAGTATTATATCACTTATTATGTATAAATACAATAAAAATTATCATAAACATCATTTTTCTTTCTAACAACAGATTTAGATAACTATTTTTCATATCTTTAATATTAATCATGTATCATTAAACTGCTTCTAGCCAATTCATTTACTTTATCATGTAATAATGATTGCTTTCCTTTCATTTCTTCTGCTTTAGCTATATTGCCAATAGCCTTATAATATTCATATGCATACCATAATGCCAAGTATTCAAATCTAACATCACCAGAACTTAATAATAAATCTATATCACTAGAATTTATGTTTTTAATACTTGTGCCCCTCTCTAGTTCATCAACTGAGTCTATACTAAGCACTAGATAATGAATTCTTAAACAGGCTTCCATAACTTCTTTTTTTGTTTTGCTTTTTAGCATAGAATATACTGCAATATCAGACCATCCACCATCAAATTCAATTTTAAAAGAATAAATTGTAAAAACTAATGGCGCAAGTGTCAGTGATAAAATAATTGGTAACATTCGACTATTTCCAAAAAACACAAATATTAATATAAATAGTAGTAAAACAAAAATAACATTAGATATTGGACCAGCTAAAATTACTTTTCTAGTGACTCTGTTTAACTTTTCTGAGTCCATAATCACATCTTTTTCTGGTACAGTTTGGCAAAGCCCATTCCATTCCTTAAAAAAAGAAATTTTTAGTCCTTTCTCAGCTCTATATATCTTAACAGGACCTACAGTGATTGAAATAAATCTGTGTCCATTAATGAGAGCTGCTATCAGATGCCCAACTTCATGTATGATAATAGAAAAGTACCACAGTAAATAAGAGCCAATTATTATAAACAATGCATAAGCTATATGCCTAATTATACTTATCATTTCATCACTCCCAATATTAATATAAATAAACTGCCCACCACTTAAGGAGTGATGGGCTTCTAGTCAATATAGCTAATGATATAAGTTTACCCAAGCTCCTATGGAAAAGAGTCACCGTTTTTGCACATTACAATGTAATAAGGCTCTTTATACTTGGTAGCCTGCTTATATTTACTTCATTTATTTGTTTTTCTCCTCGTTCTCATATAGATAGTAGTAAAAACCCTTTCTACTCATAAGCTCGTCGTGATTACCAACTTCTACTACTCTTGAATTGTGTATACATACTATTTTATCAACATTTTTGATAGTAGATAGTCTATGAGCTACTATTATTTTTATACAATCTAGCTCATTAAGATTTTCATAAATAGCTTTTTCTATTAAATTATCTAAATTGCTTGTAGCTTCATCAAAAATAATCATAGAAGGATTATTGACAAGAGCACGTGCAATTAATATACGCTGTCTTTGTCCACCAGAAAAATTCATACCTTGCTCAGAAACTATAGTGTCAAATTTCAAAGGTGTATTCATTATATCATCAAATATAAGGGCTTTTTTACATGCAGATATAAGTTCCTCTTCTGTAACATCACGATTCATTACAATATTGTCTCTAATTGTTCCAGTAAATAGTTTGGATTCTTGTAGTACCACACCTGCAGAAGATCTTAAGCTTCTTACATCCATATCATTTATATCAATTCCATTATATAGTATCTTTCCAGAAGAAACCTTATAAATTCCCAATAATAGTTTTAAAATAGTACTTTTCCCAGACCCAGATAGGCCAACAAAAGCAACACTTTGTCCTCTTTCTATATACATATCTATGTCCTCTATTATGTTATTTCCAAACATATTATATTTATAAGATATATTTCTTAATTCAATACTATTTAACACAAATCTTTCATTGTTTTCCAGCTCAACTTGCTCTGGTGTACTATTAATTACATCCTTAATCCTCTTAAAATAAACATCTAGTGCAACAATAGTAGAAACATTCTGACCAATGCTAATAATTGGATCTACAAAAGCTCCTGATACAGAGTTAAATGCAAATAAAACTCCTATTGATATAATATCTTGCTGAACCATTTTAGCCCCTAGCAATAAAACTGATATTGGGATTACTGTTCTAATAGCTGAAGTTATAGCATCTGCTATTATCTGAATGATATTTATGTGCTTACTAGATCTCAGTTCAACATCATAGCTTTTCAACCATTTATCTATAAAAACTTTTTCTCCTCCTAATATTATTATATCATGTTCGGAGAAAACCTGTCCTATTTAGTATAACCTATCCAGAGTTATTTCCACTAGTATCGATTAAAAAACTTCTTTTAGAAATAAAAATTTATATTTTATAGAGATTATCGTGTATAATAGGATTATATAATCATAAAGATATTCAAGTTGGAGGTGCCTACTAATGAAGGAAATCATATTGGCAGGAGGATGCTTTTGGGGTGTAGAAGAATATATGTCTAGAATAGATGGGATAATAGAGACTAGAGTTGGTTATGCAAATGGTACAACTCATAATCCTAGCTATGAGGATGTATGTAAGGGAAACACAGGCCATGCAGAGGCTTGCATAGTCAGATATGACGAAAATATCATTTCATTAGAAGAGTTGCTAGACAAATTTTGGAAGGTGATAGATCCTACATCTATCAATAAACAGGGTGGAGATGTAGGTCATCAATACAGAACAGGAATATACTATATAGACGATGCAGACTTACCTATTATAGAAAAATCATTAGAAAAAGAGCAAAAAAAATATGACAAAAAAATAGTGACAGAGGTAGAGCCTTTGAACTGCTTCTATAGTGCAGAAGAATATCATCAAAAATACTTAAAGAAAAATCCTGGAGGCTATTGTCATATAGATTTAAGCTCTATGTAAACAATAGACTTAGCGAGGTGAAAAACAATGGATAAAGACTTTTTTCAAGCCTTCTTAATAAGATTTAGAGTAAACTGTAATTTAAGAGCAGGCTTTCTTCCTATTAATTATAGAGATATGGAATTCCCTTTTAGAATATACAAGGGGGCCTATAATGAAACCAGAGAAGAGCTAATAAAGGAAGAAAACCCAACTGATGAACAACTAAAAATAATTGATGGTGCCTATGAAGTATTTATGAAGCACTTAGAAGAATCTAAAAATTATGGTATTGCAGAAAAAGAAATGATAGAATGGGTAGAAAAAAACAAACCCTTGAGCGAATAGTCAAGGGCTTGTTTTTTTGAATAACACTATTACATTCCTTACTCTTCTGCTGACTGAGAGTTGCTGATAATAACCTTTTTAACTCTCTTTTCAAAGTCTCTTCTAGCCAGCCATACTAAACGTTCACAGCCTAAGCATTTAAGCCTAAAGTCGACTCCTGTTCTCATGATTTCCCATTTATTTTCACCACAGGGGTGGGCTTTTTTAAGCTGTACCACATCTCCAACATTATATTTAACAATCACTATAAGACCTCCCTAACCGCAATAAAGCTACTCCTTATGATTGACATACTTGAAGTAGCTTGGCTTTAAATATATTATATTATATTTTAGCTATTAAGTGAACTTTTATCCATTTTAATAAAGTTAAAAATTCTCCTCAGACTAACTAACTTTGCTTGCAAATCTACCAGATTCATTCTTTACTAGCTTATATATACCACCTATAGATAATGAAGCTTCTTCTAAAACATTTTTTACTTTCTCATAATACTCTGGATTAAATCTTATGGATAATCCACAGCTTGCGGTTATTTCTCTGGGAGTTGGTATTACTTTTATATCAATATTACTGTTTTTTAAAGTCTTTTCGCCTTGTATTGCATAATGTGTTGAATCAAAGGCTACTACAAAATATACTTCTTCCTTCATGTTACCATCCTTTTATAAAGTTATTGTGTTTGTTGCATTTTTCATTTTTTCTACAATTGTATACATATTAGTTACTTCACCAACACTTAGTTTATCCTTTAAATTATAAAAATCTAGGCAAGTTCCACAAGATAATATCTCTACTCCCTCAGACTGGAGCTTCTTTAAATCGTCTAACACTGGAGAGCCTTCTACTGTAAGTCTAACACCACTATTTAAAAATAGCAATGCAGAAGGGAACGGTGTTGACTCAGTTAGAGTATAAATATATCCTTTCATAAGTATATTCCCAAGCTCATCTGAGCCTTCTCCAAGCTTATCATTACCAAATACTATTACCAAATCCTTAAAAATATTAGGTGGACAAGCATTATCTTCATAAGATTCCTTAGCTACTTCTCCTTTTGTAATATGAATATAGTACTCATCAGCTTGACCCTTTTCTACTTTATATTCATAGTTTAGACTTTTAGCAAGCTTAGATACATTTTCTTTTGCTACTTCATTATCTACAATAGTAGTCACTACTCCATCTGCTATATCATCTAATGCTTTTTTAGTCATTATAACTGGTTTTGGACAAGCCTGTTTTCTAGCATCAACTTCTCTTTTCACTTTATATTCCTCCTCAACTTAAATCTCTATATATAAGTATACTGCTTTTTTCATAGCTCACCTATTTGTGTTGTCTATAATCGCAGTATTTGTTATAGGTTTTATCTATAGCTTTTAACTTTTATTGATATCCAATTAATATTTTTAATTTGCTTATTAATATTTTTAAAATTAATATTGACTTTGTTAATTTATAATACTATTATATAGTTAAAGGGAATGTTAGAGCTATTAATAAAAGAACATTTTTTTAAAAAAGTCTACCATCTTGTTGAATATCATTAGTATAAAACAAATTCATATTCTTATTATACCCTTTTCTTCGAAATAGAAAAAGAAAGTAATTAATTATCGGTGTAGAGGAGGGATTGGTTTGAAGGAGGAAATAAGAAATATTCTTACTAGACTAGAAAATGGAGAAATAGACTGCAAGAAAGCTGTAAAACTAATAAAAAACATAAACGAAAATGCAATAAGCAAGGTGAAACCTGCAAAAAAGTTAAAAATCGAAATAATTGATGGAGATGATGATAGGAAAATCAGGCTACCTGGTATACCTTTTTGGTTACTCTCATCCTTAAGCAAACTTGGCCTATCAGTTGCTCCCTTAGCAGCTAAGCACAATAAAGGTATGGACGAAAATTCTATGATGGCTCTTGATTTACTCAAGGATGTGGACATCAGTGAATTTATTAAAGCATTAAAAGCACATGGTCCCTTTGATTTTATTGATGTATGCAGCGATAAAGATGTAGTCAAAATATCAGTTTTATAGAGAAAGGTGGATATTATGAAAAAAGAAGCGATAGGAAGATGTCCAGTATGCAGTCACGAAATGGATATTACTAGACTTCACTGTAGCTATTGCGAAACAACTATACAGGGTAAATTTACTTTATGTAAGTTCTGTAGATTAACTGAAGATCAGAAAAATTTCGTTGAAGTTTTTATTAAGAACAGAGGTAATATAAAAGAAATTGAAAAAGAACTAGGAATTTCTTATCCAACAGTTAGAAGTAAGCTAGAAAACGTTATAGAGGCTTTGGGATATAGTGTTAAGCATGAGCCAAGAGTTGATAAAAAAGAGGTTCTAGCTAAGCTTAGTGCAGGTGAAATAACTGCGGAAGAAGCAGTAAAACTATTAAAGGAAGAATAGTATTAGGAGGGGTTTGTGGTGAGTGAGGAAAGATTAATGGTACTTACAATGCTACAAGAAGGCAAAATCACAAGTGAAGAAGCTTCTAAACTTCTTCAAGCATTGGATGAATTAGAGATAGAAGAAGAACTCCATAACCATATTGAAACCATATCAACTCAAGATAAGCACGATGACAGTGAAATGAAGTCACCTCATGAAAATGAAAAATACACTGGTTTTATTCATGAAGAAGATAAGTTTGATCACAGCATTAAAGATGAAAAATTATCTAGCAAGTTTGAAAAACTAGAAAAAAAATTAGATGAAAAATCAAAAAAACTAGATCGTATAGGAGATAGTATTGAGAAAAAAATAGAAACATGGGGCGAAGGTATAGGTGAAAAAGCTGAAGCGTGGGGTGAAAACTTTGGTGATAAAATGGGTGATTGGGGTGAAAGCTTCGGCGAAAAAATGGAGAAAGTAGGCGAGGAATTAGCCGAAAGTGCCACGTCAATTACAGAAAAAGTCCTTAAAATGGTAGATGGATTTATTGGGGAAGGGTCTTTTAGTATATTTCCAGGTAGCTATGAAACTATAGTTGAAACCATAGAAAGAAACATTTTGGGCTTGGATTCTCCTATTCTTGAAATCCACGGAGTAAATGGTAAGGTAGTACTTCTCTCTGGTGAAGGTGATAATATCCGTATTAAAGCCAAATGCTCTGTTAAGAAGTCGATATACGATAAAAGTCAACCAGTATATGAAGTTATAGAGGAAGATAATAAGTTAGTATTTAAACCTAGATATAATAACGGCATAGGTACAAGCCTTGAAGTATATGTTCCTTCTTTTCATTATGATAGAATCCTTCTGTCGACCTCTAATGGAAGAATTGAGACTAATGATGTAAAAACTAATGAACTTATACTAGATACAAGCAATGGTTCAATTAAAATACAAGACGTTCGTTCTAGTAGAGTAATTGCCTGTACTAACAATAGTGCAATAACTATAGGGGCTTTAAATGCAAAGGAAATAGAATTAGTTACATCAAATGCTAGTATAAATGTTGAAGATGCTAATTGTGAAAACTTAGTAGCCACTACACGAAATGGTAGGATAAACATAATAGACACACAATCTAATGAGATGATATTAACCAGCTCAAATTCATCTATAAAAGTTGAAGATTCAGCTGCGTCAGCTATCTTCTCTAAAACTTCTAATGCAAGTATAAAAATAATTGACATAGAAACATCAAATTTACGTAAAGTAGAGTCGTATACTTCAAATTCATCAATAGAAATAAGCATAGATGATCATAAAAAAGCATATAACATAGATGCCCAAACTTCCATGGGCCGGATAGATGTAGAAATACCTAGTCTTATATATGATTTAAATAAGCAAAGTAACCCTGGTAAACAAAAGATACTAGCACACAGTGCATATGATGCAGAAGCTGATAATCAAATTAATATAGTTGCTTCAACTTCAAATGGTTCCATAAGAATAATATAACAAAGGAGGGTATTAGAGTGTCTTATTTAAAAGAAGAAAAAATGCAAATTCTTAAGATGATTGAAGAAGGAAAAATAACATCTAAGGATGGATTAGAGCTTTTAGGGGCATTAGAAGAAAAAGAAGAGCTTCCTATGATCAAGTCCTCTAAATGGTTAAAAATAAAAGTTAGAGATCCTGAGGATAATACAAAAGTAAATGTAAATATTCCATTAGCCCTAGTAGATGTAGGCCTAAAAATGGCTACAAAGTTCTCTCCTGAGTTAAAAAACTCAGACATTAAGGATATTGATTTTAATGAGATAGCTGAATTAATTAAAAATGGAGCAGAAGGTAAAATAATAGATATCGAAAGCGATAGTGGAGAAAAAGTAGAAATAATAGTTGAATAACAACACGGTGCATTACCGCACCGTGTTTTATTTGACTCTTAAATTTACACCACATTACAGTACTAAATCTTTCAAATATTTTAAAAGTATATTGTTATCATATAGATAATATCCTACAGTGGAGCCAAATACACCTTCTGCTATTGTCCCGTTTGGTGATACTGATATAAGGGGAGTCACAACTGCAAATATAATAAAAACGATTATAATACCTTTAATAAAGCCAAAACCTAAGCCTAAAAGCTTATTAAAGTGACTTAAGATAGGAAGCTTGGAAAATACATTTAAAATCCTTATTATGAAAATCAGCACTATCCTTGCGATGATAAATGCAATAATTAAGCTTATTACATCTATTAATATCCCTGTTATAGCTTCTGACATTATGTCTATAGCAGCCTTTGAGACCTGAGATGTATATGAATCTACTTTAGGGCTTTTTGATATAATATCTACTAGCGGTTTTGGTAACATTAAGTCCTCTAAAAGTGACGTAGTACCAAATATATCTGCTTTTTCTTCAAATACTGAATATAGCCTTTTGTCAACAAAACCTCTAACTTTTTGATAAACTGCCTGATTATTTAATAGGACTTGAGTTATTATCGGATAATACAATGTAGCAACAAAATACGATACTATAAGTCCAGCTAAGTTAAAAATTGAAACAATAAAACCTTGGTTAAATCCAATTAATGAATTTAATGCAAGAATAGCAAAAATACATATATCTACCCAGTTCATCTAAACACCTTCCTTTATGTCATACTAATTTATTTATTATCCTACTGTTTTCTATTTGACAATTTCCCAATAATTAAACCTTCCTTAGTAAATAAAAGAAAACTATCTTTTTGAAACCCTAAGTTTTCTATTTTATTGTCACATATGTATTCTAAAAAAGCTTCGTTTCCACGTATACCAGTTAGCCTATTTTCTCCTGTTAGATAAATATTTGACTTATCTGTATAAATATTATTATAATAATAATCTAATTCTAGCTTGCTCTTAGTCTTTCCATTTACCTCTAGTACTTCTAAGCAGTCTCTTTTTTCCCCATATAATATATATATTTCCTTCTGTTTAGGAGCTAGCTTCAAATCCTTTAGTCTACCTTTTATGTCCCTACTCCATAACAACTCACTTTCCATGTTTAAACTTATTATTTTCCTATCACTGATTCCCAATATAGCGTCATCATTCATAAAATCTGCATCTAGAATTATTAAATCTGTATAATCTTTTTTCCATAAGAGTTTCCCCTCTATGGTGTATAATAGAATACTGCTTTGAATTTTGCTTCCTGAAAAGTCCATAGTTACAAGTACAAACTTATCGTGATTAGGAGAAATATTGCTAGATAAAAGTCTCCCTTTATCTATAATAGTATTGGCCAGCAACTTCCCTTTTTTATCTAAAACATTAATTTGATCAATTTGCTCCCCTGCTTTTGTATATATGATTAACAGATCATTTTTTTCTGCAAACTTATCTATAGATTGTCTTGCTTTATAGGTCCACCCCTCTTCACCATCAATATTTAATGCAACAATTTGGCCCTTACTTTTATCTCCAATGAAAATTCTGCTTTCTCCTAAATAAACTAATGGTTCATCAAAATCTATACTCTTTGACCACAGCTTGTCCCCTGCTATATCATAAGAGCTAATGCTTTTACCATCATAATTTATAATAGCTCTTTCATAACTCCTTGTATGACCTTCCTTATTCCAAGGAATATTAATGGCCTGTACTAACTCCAAGGATTTCTCTGTTTGCTTAAACAAATCCTGTATTCTTCCTTTAAAAGGCTTACCTAAAAACATGAGACCAATTATTAGAAATAAAATAATTACCCATACCAGTTTGTTACTTTTTCTTTTTTCTTCTTTTGCAATCATGATATCCCTCCCTTTTAATTTAATAAATGTAATTCACTTTTTTTTATATAAATTCCTTCTAGATATACCTAAAATATACATAAACTCATCGACAATAATATACACTAGCATAAAAAGTCCAAGGTATCCAAAAAGAGGATATATTATTGATACTAGGCTAGAGAATCCTATTTTAGCTAATGGAATAGATATTATACAAAAAACTGCTGAGATACCTATCTGACTTTTCTTATATGAACCAATAAGTCTATTAATGCATCCAAAGCCATTCCCAATAGCAGTAGTAAACATCGCAAGCCAAAGTATAGCTGAATACATATATCTGCTCCATTGCCCTAAAAAACCTGCAATCTTTAACATAGGTATCTCTATGCTAAATACATCAGTATATAATATAAGGATAGGCAATAAAATAAATATCGCCATAGCTCCAAGACCTAACCCTCCAAATATGCCCCCTTTTATTGCTTGCTTTTCGCTATCTAAAATAGGTAGAATGGAAGTCAGTATTACTAATGCCGATATACTGTTATAGCTTACATAAAGCAAGGCTGATGTTACCCAATTTCCTGTTTTAGTTATACTAACCCCAATAAAGTTGCTAAAAACAAATCCTTCCTTTAGAATTACAGCTGAACCTACTACAATAATGCCAATAATTAAAAATGGCACAACAATTTTATTTACAAAGGATATTCCTTCTACACTAAATATAAATGTTAAAAAGCACAAAAATGCCATGACATAGATACCCATATTAAAAGGTAATTTAAATTGCTCTTCAAATACTGCTCCACTGCCTGCTAGCATTATACAATATCCGATAAAAAGATAAGATATAATAATTAACTCCATTATTTTGCTTATTCTTCGTCCAAAAAGTGGAGTTATGTATTCACTATAGGACGTAATTTTATTTTTAAATACTCTATATAATACTATTGCTCCCATTATAGAAAACAGAAATGTTGCAAATATAATTCCATAGATCCCCTTGTATCCATAGACCCCAAAAAATTGAATGATTTCTTGTCCTGTTGCAAACCCAGCACCTACCACAGTGCCAATATAGACACTGGCTAATTCCTTCCATGAGCTTTTCATACACAAGCCTCCTACTCTTAGTTAGTAAATTCTATGAGTTTTGGGCTTGTTATATTATAGTATCAAATCAATATTTCATATAAATTCTTAACAGACTCTAGAACTATGTCAGGACTTATTTCAGTATCTTCAAGGTCTTCTGCTTTTGTCTCACCACTTAAAACTAATATTGAAGTTATTCCGCTATTTTTTCCGGTCATTATATCTGTGTAAAGTCTATCTCCTACAATAGCTATATCTTTTGAGCTTAAGTTGGTCTTTTCATAAATTACATCAACAATTTCTTTGTTAGGCTTTCCTATTATTTTAGGAAAAATTCCCGTAGAAGCTTTAAACATCTCTATCATAGCCCCACAGTCAGGCATAAACTCACCATTTTCTAAAGGACAGTTATAATCTGGATGTGTAGCAATAAAAGGTACTCCCTTCCTTATAAAGCTACATGCCTCCCATATTTTCATATAATTTAGAGATGTATCAAACCCTAGAACTACATAATCAGGAAGCTCTTCTCTACCATTTGTCACATTAAAACCATAGTCTCTAAATTCCTTTAGTAACCCCTCTGTACCAACAACATATACTTTTGCTCCTGGGTTATATCTATTTAAATAAATACACGTTGCCTCACCTGAGGTTAAAATATTCTCTTTCTTTGCATATATACCAAGCCTATTTAGTTTATCCACATAGTCTTTTGCTGACTTAGAGGAGTTATTTGTAACAAATAGGTACTTCTTGTTTTGTTTCTCTAAAAGCTCTAGAAACTCTTTTGTGCCTTCTATCAACTTATCTCCTAAATATATAGTTCCATCCATATCTAAAATAAAGCACTTCTTATTCTTAAGCTCCATTTGATTCAACTCCAATTTATTTTTCCCTAAAGGGTATATATATTTATATCCAATAATAATATTATCAGAAAAGAAGCTTTTCTGCATTAAGATTATGGCCTAATCCGATTGTCCTGGATGCTTTTTTCAAAAGAATAGTTGGTAAGTCAAACTGGATGAGAAGCAGATTTATGCGAGCGTTAACGCACAAATAAGTTTGCGTTTTGAAACTGTGGAGAATGACCTAGCCTCATTAGTTGGTCTAAAGTGTAACTAATTTGTCATACAATTTTCATGAAATATGATGTATTATGAATTTAGCTAGAAATTTTACACTGAAATAATGCTATATTACTAGGAGGTAAAAAATGAAAAAAATAGTAGCACTCATACTTATAATAACTGTTATATTGAATCTTTCTCTTATAAATAAAACTCTTAGTATTGAAATGTCTATGTTAAATGATGATATTGGTGATGTACTGAACAATGAAGATAATGACGATGTCGGTAATAACGACAGTGAAAACAATAGTACTGACTACAACACTGGCATTGTATCAGAGACTGACTCTAATGATTCTGATAATGTCGAAAATATCCATGATCCAAATAATGGTGATGGTGATGAAATAGAGCCAAAAGATAGCTCTAACTTAGAGGGTAGCCAGCCTAATGAAAATCTCGATGGCACTGACGAACCGACTACAGAACTTCCAAGTTCTCCAACAGCTCCAACGGAAGATGAACCTGTTGAGGCTGATACTTCTCCTGTAAAGCCTGAAGTAGTAGCACCACCAAAACCAACGCAAAGATTTATTAACACTTTAAACAAAGAAAATGCGTGGTCTAACAAAACAGTTTATTTAACATTTGACGATGGCCCTAGCTCTCTAACCACTCAAGTATTAGATTTGCTTAAAAAAGAAAATATTAAAGCCACTTTCTTTGTCATAGGTACAAAAACAGACGAAGGGAAAAATATTCTTAAGAGAATATCCGATGAAGGACATTCTATAGGTAACCATACTTTTAGTCATAATTACAATTTCATATATAAAAGTGTAGATAACTTTTTCGATGATTTATATAAAAATGAAAATATTATATATGAAAGTACAGGTAAGCGACCAAAAATTATCAGATTTCCAGGTGGGTCAAATAATGCTACAACCAAAACTGAAACAGGTAAAAAAGTAATAAATGATATCCTAGATAGGCTGGCAGAGGAAGGATATGTTCATTTTGATTGGAATGCTAGTAGTGGAGATGCTTCTGCTATTCCGGCTTCTGTTGATGACATAGTCAACAATACATTAACTTGGATTAGTAGGCATAATACTGCAATAGTGCTTTTTCACGATACAGCTTCTAAGACTAATACCTTGAAAGCTCTTCCTACAATAATAGAAAAACTTAAGTTCTTAGGATGTAAGTTTGAAGTCCTAACTACTAGCTCTCCACACATAGCTTTTGTAAAGAGCAACAATAGTATCGAAGCAGTTCCTGCTAGTACTGATCCAGATCCATATAATATTGATATCCTTCCTAATAACGGCCTACACAATGATAGAAAGCCTTCTCATGTAATTAAAAAGCTTATGAAGTTAGAGATGGAAGTAGAGAAAAGATTCTTAGAAAGCAGATATTAGTCCAAATTATTTAGAACTAAAAAAATACATTGGGCCAAGAGATAGCCCAATGTATTTTTTAACTGAATATTAGCTTTCTATTTTTTCTTCCGGTTGTTCTGGTAACGGTACTTCTATAGGTTCTACAGGTATTGTAGGCTCTACAGGCTCTTCGGGTACTATTGACTCCTCAATATCATTGTCGTCATTTTTAAAATACCAGGTTCTAACTAGCCTAGCATTAACAGTTATAGTTCCTCCTGCTATAACATCAATGTAGCCACTAGCTGAGTAATAGCCTGATGCTCCTACGGTCATATATTGACTTCCTGCTGGCACATTATTTAGTGTATAGTATCCATATGAATCTGTATATGTTGTTTTATCTCCAACAGAAACCCTAGCATAAGATATTCCAGAACCACTATAATAATCAACTACTCTTCCTGTTACTGTTCCTGTTTGAACTACATTTTCACGCTTCATTGTACCATTTACTGTTACTGTCCTATTTGCTTCTATAGTTACACTTCCGGAAACTGCTTGATATCCATCTGCTGTAACTGTTATTTGCTGAGTACCTACAGGGATATTATTTATTGTATAGTATCCAGAATTATCGGTAATTCCATATAAAGATGTACCACTTATAGATACTCTTGCTCCTGATATTCCATATCCTGTATCATAATCTGTTATTCTTCCTGTCATTGAACCTGTTTGAACTGGATCTGGTATTTCTCCGGCCCCAGCTGCTTCTACTGCACTAAGTGCATTTACTAGTCCGTATCCATATCCCATATTAGGAGAGCTTGGATAACTATTATCTGTTAATGGAGTTGCAGTTTCTTTAATGATAGCTTCAATTTGGGAAACAGATAGATTTGGATTTGCTTGCACTATTAGTGCTACTACTCCTGCAATATGTGGTGCTGCCATTGATGTTCCGTTCCAGCCTCCTTGATATCCGTTTGGTACTGATGAACGAATATTAACTCCTGGAGCAGAAATATCTGGTTTAATTAGACTTCTATCATATGGAGAAGGTCCCTTGAGAGAAAATGTTGCTCTTCTATTATTACTATCAGTAGCTGCCACAGCAAAGCTTTCTGGATAGTTTGCAGGACATGCTATTGAGCCCGCTGGTGGCTCACCAGAAGATCTATGGTTTCCTGCTGCAAATACAGGTACTATTCCTGCTGCTCTCCACGCTCTGACAACATCTCTATACCAGTCATTCATCTCAGCGCCTCCGCCCCAGGAATTGTTAATAACGTCTGGAGCATTTGCAGCACTTCCACCTGGTCTGAGCATCCATTGGCCTGCATCTATCAAATCACTACTACTTCCACCGTATGGCCCTAGGCCTTTTGCAGCAATAAATTTAGCTCCTGGTGCTACTCCTATTGCATTTCTACCTGATGCTTCTTGGCCTAAAATAGTTCCCATAACATGGGTTCCATGTGGTGAAGAACTATCATCATATGGAGTTGTTCTACCTGCATAAGCATCATACCAGCTTGCACTATGATCTACAGTACCTGTAGCCGCATTATATCCTCTATATTTGTTTTTCAAAGCTGGATGATCCCAAACAACTCCCGAATCTATTGTAGCTACAACAACACCTGAACCGTCTATTCCATAAGTATTCCAAACGTCATCAGCATTAATTTGCTTGATATTCCATTCTATATCAGATGGAGATACTGCCTGAGCATCTATAATACTATCGTCTTCTATAATCTCTATCTTCCCACCATCTTCTGTATCTTCTTCTATATCTATAAGCTCAATACTTCCAAACTCTTCACTCTCTTCAATTGCTTTTTCGATTTCTTCTTCATTTATAACTACATCAAAAAGATATACTTTTTCATCATAATATACATGCTCAACTTCATCCATTAATGCAATTCTTTCTATTACAGCTTTTGTAGCTTTTACATATACCATGTTAGCAATATAGAAAGACTTATATTCTTCTACATTACCTTTTCCTTCTTCTAATCTAAGGTATGCTAGTAAATTTTTTTGTGTTTTATTCGCTGTGTTCTCTAATGATTCTATAACTGCTTCTCTAGTAGCAAGTTCTATTTCATTCTTATCTAGGTTTCTAGCATTTAAGCTATAAATAGTATTCTTTGACACTTCCTCTATATCTGCTTGTTCCTTTAACTTCACCATTACTGGAACTATCTTTTCTCCTGATTCAAATCTTTCATTTATCTGTAATGATATTTTATCTTTCAATATTTCATTCTGTATAGCATTTTGATTATTAAGAGTCTCAGCAAAAGATGTAAATGAACCTATAGTTAATAGAATAACTAGCAAAATAGGTATTAAATTCTTTATTTTTTTATACATCTTGACACTCTCCTTTTAATTTTTAAATTATTTTTTTAATGCTTTACATTTCATACTATATATGTTATTATATTCTTGGTTTGGGGTCTTTTAACTCAATATTGTACTTATTAGTCTAGTCAATTTGAGTTTTAAGACCTTCTTACTCGGATCTCTAATATGATACATAGCTACACCTCCTTTCATGTATTTCAAGTACGAAATATGTTTGTAGAGAAGAGTAAACATATTTCTACCTGCTTAAGATTGAAAAACTAATTTTTATTCACCTTTAATTTCATAAGGCTTATGATATATATTCCCTTTTTATACTTCTTTCCCTCTCAATCTAGCTAATTTCATAACTTTCAAAATAGCATGTCTACATCCTATAGTCCATTTTATTCTTATTGTTTATACATAATAATTAATTAAAAAACACTAACTAATCTTATTTTTCCATTTTTTTCCGAATAACCATATATATGCAATTATCCCTAGACTTGTCTAATGCTATAATGTTATAATTAATTCAATCTAATCAATTAAGTAAAGATATTTAATTTTAATATTCTTTTATATTTATTAGTTCAATTATAGAAGTGAGGTGTTTTTTATTGTATTTACACAAGAGATTTCAAAAATTAAGAACTTTAAAGCAGATTAGCAGGCAGGATTTAGCTAAAGGTATTGTCTCATATTCTCATTTATGTAATTTCGAGTCTGGACGCCATAATCTTTCTGATGATATAATTAAAGCACTGGCAGATAAATTAGGTGTTCCTGCTGAATACTTTTTAGCCCATAATATTAGAAGTCGTAGGCTTAATGAACTTTTATCTAATTTAGTAGCTTTCTTGAAAAATAATAGTTATAGTGAAGCAGAGAATGTCATATATAATATTGAAGTGAATTATCCTTACATAAACTCAACATTCCAAGAGACTTGCTTTTATATCCTAAAATCATATTTTCTTTTTAAAATCCAGAGAGCTTCTGAAGCTATAGCCTTAGTTACAGATGAAATAATGTACCTAGTTGAAGAAAAAGACTTAAAGTACTTTACTGATCCATACTTTATAGAAAGCTACTATTACGTTCTAGCAACGACCTATCTTCGCAATAAAGAATATATAAAAAGCTATGATTTCTTTTTAAAATATATGAATTATGCCTCAAGTGACTTATCAAAGGCAGATGCATATTACAACTTAAGTGTCTCATCATACAGAATGAACCACCTATCGAATGCTATTTCATTAGCCAAAGAAGCACTTGAAATATACCTCGATGAACTAGCTTGGGTAAAAATCTTTGACTCTCATAACTTTATAGGTTGTCTATATTTAGAGGATAAAAGTTTAGATTTAGCTGAAAGCCATTTCTTGAAAGCATTAGATGTAGCTAAAAAAATGAATTTAAATAATTTACTGGAAAAAATATATCACAACTTAGGGTTGCTATATAAAGTATACAAAAATTTTGATGCAGCACTAGAATATTTATATATGAGCCTAGATCTAAAAAAGCAGTCAAAGAATAATCCCAATATTACCTATTACGCAATTATTAATATATATATATAAAAACTAGATATAAAAAAAGCTGAAGATATCTTATCAGAAGCCCAAGCTATATGTACTAATGAAAGCGACTATTATTTCTGTAAAGAGCTATCTGCTTCAATTTGTTTTCATAAAGGAGAGTACCATTTATATGAAACCTATATGAAGGAAGCCTTTGATTACTTTTATAAAGTCAAAAACAAAAAAGAAATTTCCTATATCTGTAATAATCTAGGGGAATATTATAAGAGTCTAAGAAAATATAAGAAGGCATGTTATTTCTATCAAAGTGCTTTCGATATTTTAAAATTATAGGGAGGGATAATATGAAAAAGTTTAAACCAATCCTAATAGTAAGCTTAGTGGCATCTCTTATACTCATCAGCAGCGGCATCGTTTTTGCTGAGAATTGTTCAGAACCAGACTTTACAGAATATCAGAGTGTTAAACCTATACCACAAATCTTATAGCAATAATCAAAATACTGCATAATAAGCAAACCCCAGCTAATCATAAGACGTAAGAGCTGGGGTTTGCTTATTATACGGCTTTTAAAAAAACAAAAAA
>NZ_FMDO01000059.1 GCF_900095305.1 Proteiniborus sp. DW1
TTACTAAATATAGTTTTGATAAATATTTATAAAGATAAAGTTGGTAGCGGCGAACGGATTTGAACCGCTGACACTGCGGGTATGAACCGCATGCTCTAGCCAACTGAGCTACGCCGCCATGTTTGTTTTAATAGTTATTCCTAAAAACATTCCTAGTTTACAGTTCTATGAACTAATATTATGGTTGCGGGGGCCGGATTTGAACCGACGACCTCCGGGTTATGAGCCCGACGAGCTACCAGCTGCTCCACCCCGCGATGATTGTATAATTGTATACTAGAACTAC
>NZ_FMDO01000060.1 GCF_900095305.1 Proteiniborus sp. DW1
TTATTTTTCTAGTTTTTTCGCTTTAGTTAGTTGCTATTTTGTTAGCAACCTTTATAGATATCACCTTTTAACTTCTTTGTCAATACTTTTGTCGCTTTTTTTATTTCCATTTTTTCTTGTCGTTTTATAGCGACTTCATAACTATATCATATTTAATACACTAAGTCAATAGGGTTGTTGTTCCATTTTCGTCTTCCACCCCTCAAGAACCTAGTAAGAATAAAATTATGTATATATAATAGCTTCCTTATATCAGATATTATTTTTCTATAATTAGGCTTCCATTTTTTTAGATAATTATTCATTCATTTGTACACTTTCTAATAACTCTTTTAATTCATTAAGATCATTTAAATATATTTCTTTCAAATCTCTTTTATATATTACTGCTGCTGGATGATATAGGGGAAAAATAGTATACTCTCTTTCCTTAATTTTAGAAAGTATTGGCTTTCCATGAATTTGACCTATTGTCATAGAATCGTCATTCAGTACTGTTTTTAGTGGTATATTGCCTAATGTTACAATTATTTTTGGTTCAATTATATCTATTTCTTCAAATAGGTATTCTTTAAATTCTTCTATTTCACTTTTAGTTGGTGTTCTATTTGTTTTTGTGCCCAATCTTTTCCCTTCTTTAGTAGGTCTGAATTTGACTGTATTGGTTATGTAAAGCTTTTCTCTCTCTAATTCAAGAATCGATAAAAATTCATTTAGGTATTTCCCCGCTGAGCCTACAAAGGGTTTTTTTTGCTCCACTTCTCTAGCCCCTGGTGCCTCCCCTACCATCATTATTATACTATCAGCTCTACCATTTCCAAGAACTAATTCTTTCTCGATAAATTTATTTGTAATTTCTAAGTTTAGCTGTTCAAGTCTTCTATCCTTCAACCTTATCTTCCTCTCATTATTTATTCATATTAGATTGTGCATTTTAGTTCTTCATATTTTCTTTTTATACTTTTAAAGTCTTCCCACGCAGGTCGTTTTTTATTTTCATCTCTTAATAAGGCTGCTGGATGATAAGTTGCCATGACATAAAACTTTCCTAACTCTACCCATATTCCCCTATCTTTTGTTATCTTAAAATCTTGGTCTATTATATTCTGTGCTGCTACTGCTCCTAGGCATATTATAATTTTAGGGTTAACTAGCTTGACCTGCCATCTTAAATATTCTATACAGTTTCTAACCTCTTCTAATAAAGGATTTCTATTATTCGGTGGTCTGCATTTAACTATATTTGCTATATATACCTCTTCTCTTTTTAAATCTATTGCATTAAGCATTTTATCAAGAAGCTGGCCTGCTACCCCTACAAATGGACGTCCTTGTATGTCCTCGTTATATCCTGGCCCCTCTCCTATGAACATAATTGTGGCATTAGGATTTCCTTCCCCGAATACAACATTGGTTCTAGTAGCGTGTAAGGAACATTTGCTACAATTTAAGCAGTACTTTTTTATGGTTTCCAAAGTATACATATTACCACTCCAATATATAGATTGATTGTCTACTTATATTTTATTCTTTATACATTATATCACATCACTTTTAGTATTCACTCAACATATAGAAAAAATAAAGACGTTTCATAATATATATTTGGAATAAGCAACTAGAAAAATTCTTATACTCCCCCCTAAAATAAGGATAACAACTAATTTTATCATTTGCATAGAAATACAGAATGAAAGAATTGGAAACACCCTTTGAACTGTTACACAAATAGCTGAATAATTAATTATGTAGTAATTTTTTACAACATCTATGACTCACTCCGACTTCTTGAAAGCTTTTATCAAAAAATCGATGGTAGGTCAATCGCATTGAGAAAGTTTATGTTTCTAGACTGCAACACATTTAAATAAAAAAGACCTGATATCAGTATCAAGTCAAAAAACAAAAAATCCAGCGACGTCCTACTCTCCCAGGCGGTCTCCCACCAAGTACCATCAGCGCTGAAGGGCTTAACTTCTGTGTTCGGTATGGGAACAGGTGTGACCCCTTCGCTATTGTCACTGGATTTGTTGAGCAACAGAAATCTTTGATTTCGCTTTTGCTCAATACTCAGCCTTGGCTGAGCAGC
>NZ_FMDO01000061.1 GCF_900095305.1 Proteiniborus sp. DW1
TTGGTCTTTGAAAATTGAACAGTGAGAAGAAAACACAAACATCCAAAATGTAAATTTTGAGATGCGCTTAAAATAAAGTCAACGTCATTTACGAGTGACAGGAGACAAAGAACTTTTTTATGAGAGTTTGATCCTGGCTCAGGATGAACGCTGGCGGCGTGCTTAACACATGCAAGTCGAACGAACTGCTTTAAAGGAAGTCTTCGGATGGAATTTAAAGTAGTTAGTGGCGGACGGGTGAGTAACGCGTGGGAAACCTGCCCTATACAGGGGGATAGCCTCGGGAAACCGGGATTAATACCCCATAAAACTCTAGTATCGCATGATACATGAGTCAAAGATTTATCGGTATAGGATGGTCCCGCGTCTGATTAGCTAGTTGGTGAGGTAACGGCTCACCAAGGCGACGATCAGTAGCCGGCCTGAGAGGGTGAACGGCCACACTGGAACTGAGACACGGTCCAGACTCCTACGGGAGGCAGCAGTGGGGAATATTGCACAATGGGGGAAACCCTGATGCAGCGACGCCGCGTGAGCGAAGAAGGCCTTCGGGTCGTAAAGCTCTGTCCTAAGGGAAGAAGAGGACGGTACCTTAGGAGGAAGCCCCGGCTAACTACGTGCCAGCAGCCGCGGTAATACGTAGGGGGCGAGCGTTATCCGGAATTACTGGGCGTAAAGGGTGCGTAGGCGGCCTTTTAAGTCAGATGTGAAAGGCTACGGCTTAACCGTAGTTAGCATTTGAAACTAAGAGGCTTGAGTGCAGGAGAGGAGAGTGGAATTCCTAGTGTAGCGGTGAAATGCGTAGATATTAGGAGGAACACCAGTGGCGAAGGCGACTCTCTGGACTGCAACTGACGCTGAGGCACGAAAGCGTGGGTAGCGAACAGGATTAGATACCCTGGTAGTCCACGCCGTAAACGATGAGTGCTAGGTGTTGGTGGGGACACCCATCAGTGCCGCAGCTAACGCATTAAGCACTCCGCCTGGGGAGTACGGTCGCAAGACTGAAACTCAAAGGAATTGACGGGGACCCGCACAAGCAGCGGAGCATGTGGTTTAATTCGACGCAACGCGAAGAACCTTACCAGGGCTTGACATCCCTTTGACCGGATTAGAGATAGTCCTTTCTCTTCGGAGACAGAGGAGACAGGTGGTGCATGGTTGTCGTCAGCTCGTGTCGTGAGATGTTGGGTTAAGTCCCGCAACGAGCGCAACCCTTGCCTTTAGTTGCCATCAGGTAAAGCTGGGCACTCTAGAGGGACTGCCGGTGACAAACCGGAGGAAGGTGGGGATGACGTCAAATCATCATGCCCCTTATGTCCTGGGCTACACACGTGCTACAATGGTCGGTACAACGGGAAGCGAGACTGCGAAGTTTAGCCAATCCCAATAAGCCGATCCCAGTTCGGATTGTAGGCTGCAACTCGCCTACATGAAGTCGGAGTTGCTAGTAATCGCGAATCAGCACGTCGCGGTGAATGCGTTCCCGGGTCTTGTACACACCGCCCGTCACACCATGAGAGTCGGTAACACCCGAAGCCAGTGAGCTAACCTTTGGAGGCAGCTGTCGAAGGTGGGATCGATGATTGGGGTGAAGTCGTAACAAGGTAGCCGTATCGGAAGGTGCGGCTGGATCACCTCCTTTCTAAGGAGAACAACTTCTCACTGTTCAGTTTTGAGAGATCAACTCTCAAAGGGTATTTAGAAACAAAAGTAACTAAATACCGAATGTACCTTGAAAACTACACAGCGTAACAAAAGGTTTTAAAATCAAAATGATTATAAAACTACAATTATAACTGGTCAAGATACTAAGAGCATAGGGTGAATGCCTTGGCACTAGGAGCCGAAGAAGGACGGGATAAGCACCGAAATGCTACGGGGAGCCGCAAGTAGGCTACGATCCGTAGATATCCGAATGGGGGAACCCACCTAAGGAGAACCTTAGGTATCATCTACTGAATCCATAGGTAGATAGAAGGCAGACCAGGGGAACTGAAACATCTAAGTACCCTGAGGAAGAGAAAGAAACATCGATTCCCTAAGTAGCGGCGAGCGAACGGGGAAGAGCCCAAACCGGTGAAGGTAACTTTACCGGGGTTGCGGACCGGCAAAACGGTAGGCAGGTTTTGTAGTAGAAGAGGTCTGGAAAGGCCCACCACAGACGGTGACAGTCCAGTATACGAAACGAAACCACCACCAGCCGAGATCCAGAGTACCACGAGACACGTGAAACCTTGTGGGAAGCAGGGGGGACCACCCCCCAAGGCTAAATACTACCTAGTGACCGATAGAGAATAGTACCGTGAGGGAAAGGTGAAAAGAACCCCGGGAGGGGAGTGAAAAAGAACCTGAAACCCTATGTTTACAAGCAGTGGAAGTTCTATACATGAACGACCGCGTACTTTTTGTAGAACGGGCCAACGAGTTACGATATGCAGCAAGGTTAAGTACTTAAGGTACGGAGCCGCAGGGAAACCGAGTCTTAATAGGGCGGATAAGTTGCATGTCGTAGACCCGAAACCGGGTGACCTACCCATGGGCAGGTTGAAGTTGAGGTAAAGCTCAATGGAGGACCGAACCGTTTAGCGTTTAAAAGCTATCGGATGACCTGTGGGTAGCGGTGAAATTCCAATCGAACTCGGATATAGCTGGTTCTCCTCGAAATAGCTTTAGGGCTAGCCTCAAGGGAAGTGACGTGGAGGTAGAGCACTGACTGGTCTAGGGGCGCTTATGCGTTACCAAAACCTATCAAACTCCGAATGCCACAGTCATATACTTGGGAGTCAGACTATGGGAGATAAGTTTCATAGTCGAAAGGGAAACAGCCCAGACCACCATCTAAGGTCCCAAAGTGCAAGTTAAGTGGGAAAGGATGTAAGACTACACAGACAACCAGGATGTTGGCTTAGAAGCAGCCATACATTCAAAGAGTGCGTAATAGCTCACTGGTCGAGTGGTCTTGCGCCGAAGATTACCGGGGCTCAAACTTGTCACCGAAGATGTGGGATACGTTAAGTATCGGTAGAGGAGCATTGTATACGGGCAGAAGCTATACCGAAAGGAGTAGTGGACTGTATACAAGAGAGAATGTTGGCATGAGTAGCGAGAGGTGAGTGAGAATCTCACCCATCGAAAGCCTAAGGTTTCCTGAGGAAGGCTCGTCCACTCAGGGTTAGTCGGGACCTAAGCCCAGGCCAAACGGCGTAGGCGATGGACAACAGGTTGAAATTCCTGTACTACCAAGAGGCGTTTGAGAAAAGGAGTGACGCAGGAGGATAGGTTAAGCACACCGTTGGTTGAGTGTGCCCAAGCCGGTAGGAAGTGTCTATAGGCAAATCCGTAGACACAATTCCGAGAAGTGATGGGGAGCGAAATTAAAGTAGCGAACTAACTGATTCCACACTGCCAAGAAAAGCTTCTATCGAGCCAAATGGTACCCGTACCGCAAACCGACACAGGTAGGCGAGGAGAGAATCCTAAGATGAGCGGAAGAACTCTTGTTAAGGAACTCGGCAAATTAACCCCGTAACTTCGGGAGAAGGGGTGCCAAGGGAGGTGAAGTGCTAGCCACGTAAGCCTTCTTTGGCCGCAGTGAATAGGCCCAGGCGACTGTTTACCAAAAACACAGGTCTCTGCTAAATCGAAAGATGAAGTATAGGGGCTGACACCTGCCCGGTGCTGGAAGGTTAAGGGGAATGCTTAGCGAAAGCGAAGGTATGAACTTAAGCCCCAGTAAACGGCGGCCGTAACTATAACGGTCCTAAGGTAGCGAAATTCCTTGTCGGGTAAGTTCCGACCCGCACGAAAGGTGTAACGATCTGGGCACTGTCTCAACAAGAGATCCGGTGAAATTGTAGTACTCGTGAAGATGCGAGTTACCCGCGACTAGACGGAAAGACCCCGTGGAGCTTTACTGCAAGCTGACATTGGATTTTGGTATCATATGTACAGAATAGGTGGGAGACTGAGAAGTCAGGGCGCCAGCCTTGGCGGAGTCACCGTTGGGATACCACCCTTATGATACTGAAGTTCTAACCATAGACCATGAAACTGGTTTTGGGACACTGTCAGTTGGGCAGTTTGACTGGGGCGGTCGCCTCCTAAAAAGTAACGGAGGCGCTCAAAGGTTCCCTCAGCACGGTCGGAAATCGTGCGAAGAGTGTAAAGGCAGAAGGGAGCTTGACTGCGAGACCAACAAGTCGAGCAGGAACGAAAGTTGGACTTAGTGATCCGGTGGCACCGAGTGGAAGGGCCATCGCTCAACGGATAAAAGCTACCCCGGGGATAACAGGCTTATCTCCCCCAAGAGTCCACATCGACGGGGAGGTTTGGCACCTCGATGTCGGCTCGTCTCATCCTGGAGCTGAAGTAGGTTCCAAGGGTTGGGCTGTTCGCCCATTAAAGAGGCACGCGAGCTGGGTTCAGAACGTCGTGAGACAGTTCGGTCCCTATCTGTCGTGGGCGTAGGAAATTTGAGAGGAGCTGTTCCTAGTACGAGAGGACCGGAATGGACAGACCACTGGTGTATCAGTTGTCCTGCCAAGGGCATGGCTGAGTAGCCAAGTCTGGAAGGGATAAGCGCTGAAGGCATCTAAGCGCGAAGCCCCCCTCAAGATGAGATTTCCCATCTGGTTAACAGAGTAAGACCCCAGAAAGACTAACTGGTTGATAGGTCGTAGGTGTAAGAGCAGCAATGCTTTAAGCTAAACGATACTAATAGGTCGAGGGCTTGACCAGAATATGTACGCTGTGTAGTTTT
>NZ_FMDO01000062.1 GCF_900095305.1 Proteiniborus sp. DW1
GGAATCTGCTTGTCAATAGTTTTTTTAAGTTTTTTGTTTTTACTTTTCTTGTCGTTTGGTGACGACTTTATCAATATAACAGATTTTTTAATCTCTGTCAATAGCTTTTTAGAAAATTATTTGTTATTTTGTCAAAATATATTGATAGCCAATTCTTCCTTAGAAATATCAGTAATAGATAATGTATCATACTAATACACTACTAGTCAATGGTACTTTTACCCACATAAATATGTTATCTAACACATATTTATATTTATATCTTCCTCTTTTTTTATCTTTGCTTGTATCAATATCTCATGTTTGGGAAAACTCTATAAATAAGAAAGTTCTACTTCAGAGTTTCTATATAGAGAACTTAACCTCTATGACTTTTAAGCAAGTTGCCTAAATCTTTATGACTTAACCCGATTTATGATAGCTTCTGTCATAAATCAGAAGTCTTTATTATAGTGACTTATTTGGGAGGGGTAAGCAATGTCTATAAATTCTAATTCTATTTTTGCGAAATCTATGCTCAGCGATATTATCTATGAGCATTTAAAAAAATACTATGATGCTACATATGATGACCTCATAGTTCTCTGTATCGGAACTGATAGATCCACAGGAGATTGTTTAGGTCCTCTAATAGGATATAAGCTTTCACATGTTTCAAGATTATATTCTAATGTTCATGTTTTAGGTACATTAGAAGCTCCAGTTCATGCTAAAAATCTTATAGAAAATATTGACCGTATATATTCTTCATATAATAATCCATTTGTAATAGCTGTTGATGCATGTTTAGGTAAATTAGAAAGAGTAGGTTATATTAATGTAGCTAAGGGACCTTTAAAGCCTGGGGCAGGTGTGAACAAAGATCTGCCGCATGTTGGGGATATGCATATAACTGGCATCGTAAATATCGGTGGATTCATGGAATACATGATTTTACAAAATACTAGATTAGGCACAGTTATGAAGATGGCTGATATTATTTCATCCAGTTTTATCACTTCACTTTGGAAGTTCTTCAAGCAAAAAGAAAAGCTGACAACTAACTAAGTCTAATTTGTTGTCAGTCAAATAAAGGACTATATAATTTATTTTTAATTATATTATCTATTTCTTCTGTTGTTTTTCCTGCTGCATTAATTAAAATAGTTCCACTATTACTTGATATATCTATTCCACTGTTCATATTAGCTAAATTATTATGATATTCAATATCATATCCATCTGCCATATAAACTATAGCTTCGATATCACTACTGTTATTAAGGTCAACTACTTCATATCCAAGACTACTTAAACTATCTCTTAAGTTATGAAGTCCATCTTGTACTATAATCTTTTTTCTCATAAAAAAACCTCCAATATACTATAGATATATTTTTATCATTAGAGGTTTTTTTATTCTTATTTATTTGTATATACTTCTATTTTTTGCTCATCTATTATAAAATTCACTTCATCCTTTACCGGAATTACATCGCCATCTATATTTAATAATAGTTCCTTATCAAACCTTAACTTCACCTTTTTAGAACTATATACTTTAACTAAGTCAGTTAAATTTACATGTGTTCCCTTAAAGACTAAAGGAAAAAATCTAAGAAGCTTAAGTTTACTTACCTTTTTAACAATAATTATATGAAAGCTTCCGTCATCTAATACAGCCATAGGGCATATTTTCATTCCACCGCCATAATATTTTCCGTTTGCAACTGCAGTCAGCATAGCATCTATTTCCATAGTCTCATTATCAAGCTCTACTATAAGCTTCTGAGATTTATATACCATCAAAGTAATGATTAAACCTATTGTATAAGCTATTTTCCCTCTTATAACCTTCTTTACATCTTCAGTTCTTTTTACTATATCTGCATCTAAGCCTATACTAGCAACATTTAGAAAGAACTTACCGTTTATCCTGCCATAATCAATATGCTTTTTTTCACCACCTAACAAAGTATATAAAGCTTCTTCGGGATCCAAAGGAATATTCAAACTTCTAGCTAAATCATTTCCCGTTCCCCCTGGTATGATACCTAAGGTTCCATATCCTTTCTGAATGATTCCCATGGCAACTTCATTAATAGTTCCATCTCCGCCTACAGCAATTATGCTATCATAGCCTTCCTCTAAACCTTTAACAGTTAAGCTTGTTGCTTCCTTTGGTTGGCTGGTTATAGATACTTTATATTTTATATTAGTCTTGTCCATTTTTTCTTCAATAAGTGGAATCAGTTTTATAGCTCTGTCTCTACCTGCTATAGGATTTACTATAAATAACATTTTCAACAATATCACCAGCCCTATTTATAGTCTGTTAGGATACTATCTGTTTCTTTGCTCTATCTAAAGCTTGTATTTCCTCTACTGATAGTGGATAATTAGAATCGCCCTTTACTACTGGCTTTGCATAAGTTTTACTTTCATTTCTTCCATATATACTAGTTATGATAAATCCATTAAGCTTATCATCTAATAGTGCTACAGAAAAACTCAAATCACTTCCCATATCATTAAAAGCATTGTATCTTATAAATCCAATTCGCTGTAAACAAAACTGTAGTCTATCATCTAGATTCTCACAGCGTTTCTTAATTTCTGCAATCTCTTCTTTTGTGCTTCTTATTTCTTCAATATGCTCAAAAAGTATGCTTTCTAAAGAATGGGTAGTAGACCCCTGTACTAAGCGATCATATTTCTTCGTAATACTAGAAATCTTGATTCTGCTTATAATGAACAATAATAGCAATATAAAATTAAGCAAAGACATTACTATGACTATTTCTGTAATATAATCAGTGAAAATACTAAATATAAGTTCCATGTTTTCTCCTTTCCATTAATAATCTATATATGTATTCTACTTTAATTCTATTATAATATGAAAAATCCTGCTATGAAATTAATTTTTGATTACAATGAAAGCAAAAAAATAAAAGAAAATCTCATGTCTGATGTAACTTCAAACCAAGCACATAAATGAACAATATCCATTTAGTGCTCTAAGATTTTCCTTTATAACTCGATTTTCTGAATATCTTTGTCAGAAATTAAACGAGAACCAAATTTTAACAACTGAATGGAAGTAAACAAACTTGTGCTTTTAAATTACAAATTTTATTTAACTTCACACTACATTTCCTTTGATATAGTCTTTATTGCGAAAATAGCTGTCTCTATATCATTAAGAGTATTGAATGGTCCCACACTAAACCTGATGCACCCTTGCTCATAACAATTTATGGTCTTGTGTGCAAGAGGTGCACAATGTAGTCCTGGTCTCACTGCAATATTAAATACTTCGTCTAATATATAGCTTACTTCTGAAGAATCTTCTTCTCCAATATTAATTGAAATCACTGGAGCCTGCTTTTCTATATCACAAGGTCCATAGATTTTGATACCATCTATTTCTCTTAATCCATCTATAAAGGTTTTTGCCAATTTTCTTTCATGTTCTCTTATATTCTCTATACCTTTATCAAGGATGTATTTTATTCCTGCTCCTAGCCCTACTATTCCAGGCATATTAGGAGTCCCACTTTCGAACTTATCAGGATAAATATCAGGCTGGATTAAAGAATCAGATCGGCTTCCTGTTCCCCCTTCTTTCATTTGGGATATTTCTAAACCCTGTCTTATATAAACTCCTCCAGTACCCTGAGGTCCAAGTAAGCTCTTGTGGCCTGGAAATGCTAATATATCGATATTCATATCTATTACATCTATATCGTATACTCCTGCTGTTTGAGCAACATCTACCATATAGATTATGCCATGCCTTTTGGCAAGACTTCCAATCTCCTTTACTGGAAATATTGTTCCTGTAACATTAGATGCATGTGTGGTTACAATAAGCTTTGTATTGGTTTTAATATTAGCTTCAATATCCTTAACATCAATACTTCCAGTTTCATCGCATTGTATTATGGAAGTTTCTATACCGTTATTTTCCAATGCTTTTAAAGGTCTCAATACAGAGTTATGCTCCATTGATGTGGTTATAACATGATCATTGGGCCTCAATAATCCTTTAATCGCAAGATTTAATCCATCAGTTGCATTTGAAGTAAAGATAATTCTCATAGGATCTTCTATATTAAAGAAATTTGCTAAAAGCTCTCTAGTTTCATAAATAGCTCTTCCTGCCTTCAAAGCTAGTTTATGACCAGACCTGCCAGGATTTGCTCCATATTCTCTCATGGCTTCCATCATTGCATTATACACCAGTTCCGGTTTAGGAAAAGATGTTGCTGCATTATCTAAATATATCAAGGTTTACACCCCCAAATGATAATTTATACATATAGTATATTATATACCTATACTATTATAATACTTATATAGATAGAAAACTTGAATAATTAACTTTTTTGCAAGACTTAACAGCCCCTATAGTATGATGCAGCTAAGTAGTATAGTAGCTTTTTCTATTTACTATTTTTCTTCTTAAAATATAGTATAGCTTCAAGCACTGAACCTCCTATTGCCCTAGCTTTTTCTGAGATGGAATAGCAGTGTTCTATAATTCCTCTAGGATCAATATCAGCAATCTTTAATCCTTTGTATACTTCCAGTCCTTCCATAATTAGTCCTCTTAGAACACCATCAAGAGTAGCTCTTACGGGAACATCATCTACATAGGCGATAACATCTTGTTTTTTTACTAGTTCCCCTATTTTAGAAACATGTCTAATAACTCCATCTGCTGGAGATTTAACTACTCTTTCTTTTCCATATCCACTGATCAGTCCTGGAATACCTGTATTAGGCTCTGCTGTTCCTTCAAATATTAAATAACCTAAATAATGTCCCCTATTAGTTTCAATAACCACATCCACATCAATTCCTGCTTCAAAACCTGGTCCTAATCCTATAGTAATTGGAGCTAGGTCTTTACTAGTCCCTAAATTCTCTTTAGCAAGTATTCCATCTACTAATACATCTGCCTTGATGTTATTTAAGATATCTAACTTCTCATCAATAATAATAGGTATATTTTCTTCCTCCCAGCATTTATGTATATCTTCTATTTTATTTACTTTAATAGCTTTTACATCCTCTACTACTACTTGTCCATCAAATACTGCTTGTGCAAATGAAACAGTTCTCCTTATGACTGTAGGCTTTTCTATTTCTAGGAGTAAAACTTTAAATCCACTTCTATGAAGTCTATGTGCTACTCCTGTTGCAATGTCTCCTGCACCTCTAATTATTACTATATCATTCATTATTTTTCATCTCCATTTCAACTAAGTGTTGATATTCATCCCAAGTATCTATATCTAATCCCACTTTATAATCATCTATAGGCACATATTCTACTTCGTGAGGATTCTCCTTAATTATTATTCTTCCACCTTTATCTCCTTCTACTTCTAAAAGCTTATCCCTTAATTTTGATGAAAATATTGTGGGACTTCCTTTTTTTCCGTTGTAGCTTGGTACTATGATTTTTTTCTCACTATTATTAAACACTTCTATAATTTTATTTATTGTTTTAAAGTCCAGCAAAGGCTGATCCCCTACAATGAACATAAAAGCCCGAGTATTTAAGTTTGATGCTCTAATCCCTAACTTCATAGACTCACTTTGTCCTTTTTCAGGGGATGAATTAAAAACTGTCTTTATATTATATCTGTGACCTAAATCTCTAATAGATTCATTTTGATAAACTAATATAACCTCATCTAGCTTAGATTCCTTTGTAGCCTTTATTACCTTTTCTATTACTAGCTCTCCTCCAAAGTTTAGAGTCAACTTATCTCTGTTCATTCTCCTAGAGAATCCTGAAGCCATTATTATGCCTGTTATCATTTTAACACCTCTTAATATCATTAAGTCTTTTATTAGCCATACTACCAGCTACTAAGCCATCTATTGAAAAACCTTTATTACTAATGATATTTTCTATTTTCCTCGCTTTCTGCATCTGAAGCTCGTTGTCTGCTTTATTTAGCAATAAATACTTCTTATTGGTAGAAGGAGCACCTTTAAAAAGACCATCCTTTGATACTATTAATTTACTTATAACCTCTTCAGTTATAATATCTCCTATACTGCTGGCAGTTACTTTAGAAAATATTTCTGGTCTATGCACATTGGCTTCATCTATTAACTTGCCCAACGAATCTATTCCTATAACACCTATGGTTTTAGATGTTAAGTCTGGGATTACAGGTTCATGAGCTGCAGGAGCTTTTATAGGTCTTTCTTTAGAACCATCAGCCTCTACTAATATAAAGTCAAAAAAACCTTGCCTATATATAGTATCAATAAAACTACTGTCTACTCCTAAAAGTTTATTTTCAGGTGAAATACTTCTGCCTAATACAGTAATATTCCCTTTTTCTAAATTATGGTCTATATTCTGCCCACTTTCTAATATAATCAAATTATCATATAAATCTGAACTAGGATTATAAATTGCTGTAGTAGTAGTGATAAGAACTCTTCTACTTAGTCCCTTCAGTTCTGATGCTAGCTTAAAGATAGTTGTGGTTTTGCCACCTCCACCTATTACAGATATCATTTCCCTTGAGTTAATATCTATGTCAAAATATTCAATGATACTCATAGATGTTCTACTTCCCAAATGGACAAACTGGATAATGGCATACTTTACAATTTAGACAAAGACCTCCATGCCCTAGCCTTGTTATTTCCTTTCTTGAAAGAACTTCTCCTGTCATTATTCTAGGCAAAATCAAATCTAGAACTGTTGTCTTATGATACATGCCACAGGCTGGTACTCCAAGTATAGGAATATTTCCTTTATAAGCTAGCATGAACATAGCCCCTGGAAGAACTGGAGAGCCATATGTGATTACTCTATCAGATATATTTCTAATTGCTGTAGGAGTTAAGTCATCTGCATCAACTGACATACCTCCTGATGTAAGAATTATATCAGCACCTTGCCCTATTAATTCATTTATGGAAGCCTGTATCATGTCTATGTCATCTGAAGCATATTTGACTCCTAGCAAAGTCCCTCCATAAAATCTTACCTTTTGTTCTAGTACAGGACCAAACTTGTCAGTTATTCTACCATGATAAACCTCTGAACCTGTGACTACTATACCTGCTTTTAAAGGTTTTAGTTCTTTTACAGAAACAATGCTGCCTAAGTCTTTACAAATCTTTTCAATAGTTTCTATTTTATCTTTATTAATAGAAAGAGGTATTATCCTCGTCCCTGCCACTGATTGGTCCTTGTCTACAACAGTATTGTTATGAAGGGTTGCAATGATTATCATCTCAATATCATTAACTTCATCTAAAGCATCTAAGTTTATCTTCAATAATCCTCTCTCTTTTGCCTTTAGGGTTACCTTGCCTTCTGAAGGCTGTGTAGTATATACTCCCTCACCAGATATAGCCATACCTATTCTAATAGCCGCATCATCTTCATGTAAATCATTCTCTGAAAGCTCTAATACGTTTATATGGTTTTTCCCCATATCTTTTAGCATAGGAATGTCTTCTGGTCTTATAATATGCCCCTTCTTAAATGCTGCTCCCTTAAATTGACCTGGTACTATTTTAGTTAAATCATGTGCCAGCACCATTCCAATTGCATCTTCTACATTTACTATTTTCACATTTATTCCTCCTAGTTTTTCAAACTCTTTCTTAATTAAGTTACAGTCCAATTTCCTTTAAGACTAAAACCAAGCTGTAATAAGAAGCGATATATGTTCAAATATATAACGCTATGGCAAATAGGTAGAGGATTAACTCTACCTGTATTGTTCTTATCAGTTATTAAATCTAATAAAGTTACATAATTAAAACTTTAATAGGGAATTGATTGATACTCCTACTTGATATAATATATCATTTTCATCTAACATGGCAAGGAATTTAAATAGCTGATTGTCTTCAACTCTTCTTTTTATAGGAGTTGTGACATATAATTTTTGTTTTGATCTAAGCTGCTCAAAAGATGAATCTAAATCATATAAGTTCAATCCAATAGACTGTTTATCGTTGCTATACTTTACGTTACCCTTATTATCTGTGATATACAATACATCTACTCCAGTTTCCTTTATCAATGTGTTTAATAAGTTATTATCAATTACCTTACCTTTAGTTCTGTCTATTATATACCTTACATCCTTGAGCATCTTGCCTTCCATTACTTTAGTAGTTACATACTCTTGCATTTCGTCTGCGGTGCTACTGAGCTCATCGATTATATTATTTAAAGTTGTCAGTTTCTCATTCTGTAACACTACTTGTGCTGATGTCTCCTGCATCTCTGAGGTTATATCCTTTGAAAAATCTGTAACCTCATCTATGTTCTTTTGAATTTCAATACTCTTATTGCTTATTTCCTTTATGTTATCACTCATTAAATTTATCTTTTCTACACTGGACTTAAGATCTTCTTGTACTTTGTTAAAGCTATCCACAGTTTTTTCTATGTAGCGATACTCTTCCTCTACATGAACAGTTTCTCTCTCCATGTCCTTAGAGATATTTAATATTTCTTCTTTTAAAGTAGCTATGACTTCTTCTATTCTTGCTGATGCTTCGCTTGTTTCTTTTGAGAGTTTGCTCACCTCTGTAGCAACTACCCCAAACCCTTTGCCGTGCTCTCCTGCTCTTGCAGCCTCTATAGATGCATTTAAAGCTAGCATATTAGTTTGTTCTGCTATTGAATTAATTAAATCTATCATGCTGACTACATCTTCATAATAATCTATTAGCTTGTCCACGTTTATTGCCGTATTCTTTACTAAGTTTTTTGTAACTTCAATCTTCTCTTTTACTGTAGTTGTGTCCTCTATTCCCATCTGAACTCTTTTAATTGAATCTATAGTAAATGCAGCTGTGCTTTCCATTTCTTTGTTTATTTTATGTAGAGTATTTACAATATCATGGGTTTTATCAGATACATTACTCAACATATTAAGCTGCTGCTCAGTACTTTGACATGTAACTTCTGCAGAGGTAGCCACTACCTCCATGGCTGACTGTGTCTCGCATGAAATTACATTAATTTTCTCAGACATATTAGCTATTTGAATAGAAATATCTACTTGACGTTTAAAATTAGATTTAGTCTCTTCAAGCATTTTTCTAATTTCTTTTATAGCTTCATTGTTTGAATTTTTGACCTTCTCATCAATCTTTATCATTAAATCATTTTTATTCATACTTTTAAGAAAGAAAAGCATCTGCTCCATAACCTTATCATAGATTTTATTTAATACCAAAGCAGTAGCTAATGATATGAGAATAATCGCTATCAAACTTATAATCCAACTTTTAAAAAATGCAACCAAAGATACTAATATGCTAAGACTTATAAATAGTATAATAAATGTTCTTATGATGCTAAGAATACTTCTTTTGCTCATAATTCTTCCCCCTTGAATAAACTCAATCTTTTTTGTCTTGAATTAACCGTTGTCTAATATGAAGAGGGAATAAAATAATTATTCCCACTTCTTGGCTAAGCTATTTATTCTTTTACTGATAAATCAATAAAATCAAACTTAGAAACGTCAAATAACCCCTTGTCAGTGACCTTGATTTCTGGAATAACTGGTAGTGCTAAGAATGATAGTGTCATAAATGGATCTATATCTCTGTTTACCCCAAGTTCCTCATAGGCTATGTTTAGCATCTCAGCAAGTTTTTCATTTACATTTTCCATTGACTCATCAGACATGATGCCTCCTATAGGAAGATTTAGACTCTTTAAAACTTTTCCTTTAGAAGCTATGGCAATACCTCCTCCAACTCTAGCAACTTCTTTTATTGCCAATAACATATCTTCGTCACTATCACCGATGGAAATCAGATTATGGGAGTCGTGAGCAATTGTTAGTGCTATTGCTCCGTTCTTAAGTCTAAAATCTTCAACGAGACCTAATCCAACATTTCCTGTAGCATTATGTCTTTCAATAACAGCAAGCTTTAGAATATCTAGTTTACTATTGTTCTTAAACTCTCCATTCTTCACATCTACTTTTCTAACTACTTTCTGAGTAACTAAATTATGAGGAAGTAGTCTAATAACATTTGCTATATCCTTGTCTAGTCTTATCCTTAAATCTTCCTTGCTTACTTCCTTAATTCTTACAGTATCAGTGACATTTGAGTTATCAAAATCCTTTACATCAAATAAAGGCTTTTTGTTTTCACCTACTATTATACCATCTTTATATACCTGAAGTACATTAAAATTCTTTAAATCATCTACTACTATTAAATCCGCATTATATCCTGGTGCTATGGCTCCAATATTTTTTAACCTATAGCATTCAGCAGCATTTATGGTTGCCATTTGTATAGCAGAGATTGGATCAATACCATTTTTAATTGCAAGTCTAACATTATTATCTATATGACCTGTCAATAGTATATCTTCTGGATGCTTGTCATCTGTGCAAAATAAGCACCTTCTCATATTTTCTCTTTTTAATCCTCTCACTAACTCCTTAAGGTTTCTAGCTGCTGAACCTTGTCTTATTAAGATATACATTCCAAGTCTAAGTCTGTTTAACATTTCTTCTACTGTAGAACATTCATGTTCTGTCAATACTCCTGCTGCTACATAAGCATTTAATTCCTTATCCTTTATTTCAGGACCATGACCATCTATAAGCTTGTTGTGTTCTCTAGCTAGCTTAATTTTATCAATAATCTCTTCATCTCCACTAACAACAGCTGGATAACTCATAAGCTCCCCTAGACCTAAGACTCTTTCATGATCTATAAGCTCAGCTAAATCTTCTGCTAATAGCTTAGCCCCGGAGGTTTCAAAGTATGTTGCCGGTACACATGAAGGAAGCATAAAATATGCATTTAATGGTAACCCTTCACTTGAATCTAACATATACTTTATTCCTTCTATTCCTTTAACATTAGCTATCTCATGTGGATCTGCTATAATAGTTGTAGTTCCTCTTGGAACTACTGCTCTTGCAAACTGTGTAGGGGATACCATGGAAGATTCTATATGAACGTGACCATCAATAAGCCCTGGTGCTACAAACTTCCCTCCTAAATCAATCTCTTTTTGACCCACATAGTTACCTATTCCTACTATTTTTCCTTGATGTATAGCCACATCTCCTTCCACAATCTCATGTGAAAATACATTTACTATTTTAGCATTTTTAAGAACCATCTCTGGCTTTATTCTACCATATGCTAAGTCTATTTTTTGCTTAATTTCAGATCTCATAAAATCAACCCCTTATACAATTATATTCTTTCATGGTTTCATTACATCAATAAAAATAAAAGTTTTTATCAATATATTAGAAATTAAGGAGACTTCTTTGAATTTCTCTGACGAAAAGAAAACCTTTAATAATAAAAAACATAAAAACAAGACTTTACTATTAGTTATAAGAAAAGCTTCTATCGAGCATTAAAAATCAAGGAGGCTTTTCTTGAAGCTCAATGAAGAAAAGTTCTTGCTTATATAGATTATAAAGTAAAGTTTTCTTATTGGTTATAACAATGCATTCAGAAGAAAAAATTTTTCTCCTGAATGCTAGTTAGTTCATATGTTATTACATAATCATTGTTTATCTATCTTTATTCTGTTCATTTAAAGCCTTTAAGAGTTTTTCTGGTGTAACTGGTATTTCAGTCATTCTGACACCTACAGCATTGTAGATTGCATTTAGTATTGCCGGTGCCACATAAACTAACACAGGCTCTCCTATACCCTTTGCTCCAAATGGACCAGTGGACTCAGGATCCTCTACTATAATCTTATCTACTTCTGGCATATCCATAGCTGTAGGTATTAAATAATTTGTAAATCTGTTATTTTTCACTTGTCCTTTTACTACATTTAAGTTCTCTAATATAGCATATCCATAGCCCATTGCAAAGCCACCATCAATTTGTCCTTCAATTAGAATTGGGTTTATAGCTTTACCAACATCTTGAGCTACTGTAGCTTTTATTATTTCAACATATCCTGTCTCTGTATCGACTTCAACCTCTACTCCACATGCTCCAAAGGTATATGGCCAATATGGTGAGCCTTGGCCTGTTTCGTCATCCATTTGGGTGGAATGTGCTATAAAGGTTGCTTCTTTTCTTAATAATTCATCACCTATTTTTTCAGCTATTTCTTTGAAGGATACTTTGTTACTTGGGAAAGTTTTATTATACACATATCCTCCCTTAACAACTAAACCAGTATCACTATTTACTCCTAGTATCTCTACTGCTGTTTTTACTATATCAAGCTTTAATGACTCTGCAGCTCTTTTTATGGCATTACCTGTATTATATGTCTGTCTGCTGGCTGCTGCTGTTCCTGAATCAGGTGTAATACTAGTATCTTCATTTATAAAAACAATATCTTCTACTTTAAGTCCTAAGACCTCTGCAGGTATCTGGCTCATTATTGTCTTTGCACCCTGTCCAACCTCTGTAGCCCCAACATAAATTGCTACCTTGCCATCTTTTCTTAACTCAGCAATGGCATTTGAAACATCTGGGAACCCATTACCATATCCTGTTCCATAAAACATTGTTGCAAAACCTATTCCTCTCTTTTTCATTGAGCTACACCACCTTTAAATCTTTCTATAAAGTTCATCTTTTTCTCTACTTCGTCTATGCATCTCTCTAGAGGAACACTCTCACTTAATATTTGTCCCGTAGCCGTTTCAGAATCTACTCTAAATATGTTCTTTAATCTAAATGTAATTGGATCCATACCTAATTTTTCTGCTAATATATCCATCTGTTGCTCATAAGCAAGAGGTGGTTGAGTAGCTCCAAAGCCCCTCATAGCACCTGCAAAAGGATTATTTGTATATACAGCATAGCTATCTACTTTCACATTTGGTATCTCATAAGGACCAGAAGCATGAACTCCTGCTTTTCTCATAACATTTATAGCCCATGAAGCATAAGCTCCTGTATCTCCTATTAATGTAGCTTCCATAGCTAATAGTTTGCCATCTTTTGTGGCACCTGTCTTATATTTCATTTTAACCGAGTGTCTTTTACAGTGTGCTTCAAAGGATTCTTCTCTTGATAGTATTATTTTTACAGGCCTACCTGTAAGCTTGGTAGCTATTGCCAGATGAATCTGTACAGTTATATCCTCCCTGCCTCCAAAAGCACCTCCAACAGCAGGGTTGATTATTTTAACTTTTTCTGTTGGCATACCTAAAGCTTCAGCAACTTCTATTTGATCAAAGTGAGGATATTGAGTTGCAACTGCAACAACTACTGTTCCATCTTCCTCCATATATGCAACTCCAGCTTCAGGCTGTAAGAAGGCATGATCAATCATTGGTACATAGTACTCGTTTTCCGCTATTACATCACATTCTTTAAATGCTTCTTCTACATTTCCTTTTCTAATTTTATAATGATATACTACATTGCTATTACCTTCATGAATTTGTGGTGCTGTTTCCTTCATAGCTTCTTCAGGGTCAAATAATGCTTCTATTTCTTCATATTCAACTTTAATAGCTTTGAGAGCCTCATATGCTATTTTTTCAGACTCAGCAACTACTAATGCTATCGGATCTCCTATTCTTCTTACTTTTTTATTGCAGAATACTTCGTGGTCTTTAAATAAAACTCCATGACTATTGTGACCAGGCACATCTTTTGCTGTTAATATCCTTACTACACCTTCTATTTTTAACGCTTCAGTTAAATCTAATGTAAAATATGCATGAGGTTTTGTAGATCTTAGAGTTTTAGCATATAGCATATTATCCATATAAATATCTTGGGGATATACTGCTTTTCCTGTAACCTTAGAAAGTCCATCTACTCTAATTACACTTTTACCTACTACATCTAGTTTCACTTCTACTCCCCTCCCTTTAAATCTTTAGCTGCCTTCTCTACAGCATTTACTATTTTATTATAACCAGTACAACGGCAGAGGTTTCCAGATATGGCTTCTCTTATTTCACTTCTATTTGGTGAAGAATTTTTATCTAATAATGCCTTTGCTGATAATACCATTCCAGGTATACAGAATCCACATTGAACTGCACCTTCATCTAAAAATGCCTGTTGAATAGGATGTATCTTTTCTCCCTTGCTTAAACCTTCTATAGTAAGTATTTCTTTTCCTTCTGCTTGAAAAGCCATTACAAGACATGAAGCCACAGTTTCACCATCCATAATTACTGTACATGCTCCACACTCGCCTTCTCCACAGCCTTCTTTTGTTCCTAGTAGCCCTAATTTATCTCTTAAGACATCTACGAGCCTCATATCTTCTTCGATTTCCACTTTATGAACTATACCATTTACATTAAGCTCTATTTTTTTCATAGCTTTCCCCTTCCTTCGATTAAATCAACATGTAAATCAAATGTTTTGCCTAATAGCATTATTTAGAGCACTTCTTAATACTCCCTTAATAGCTGAGCTTTTAAATTCAACTGTAGACCTTCCAGCTAGTCTTTCTGCAACTTTTTGCTGCATTAGCTTAAGTCCATCTTCGATGACTTCTTCAGTTAAGTTCTTACCTTTAAAGAATGCTTCAACTTCTCTTTCTCTCATACCAAATCTTCCTAGAGAACCGTTAGCTATTCTGATATTTCTACAAGAGCCATCAATATCAAATTCAGCAAATACACTAGTACATATTCTAGAAATAGCTAAAGCTTTTCTAAGTCCTAGTTTACTAAATGAAAGTACTTGTCCTTCACTGGGGTTATCAAACTTCACAGATACAAGTAATTCATCATCCTTTAATGCAACCTTTCCTTTATCTAAAAATAACTCTTCTACTTTAACTTCTCTTTGTCCACTCTTGCTTTTTATAACTGCAATTGCATCTAATGCAAGAAATGGTGGAACTGTATCAGCTGCAGGAGAACCGTTGCAGATATTACCTCCAATTGTACCTTTATTTCTAATCTGAGGTGAACCTACAGAATGTGCTGCCTCTTTTAGTCCTGCAAGTCTGCTACTCAATAATTTTGACTCAGCTATTTCCGTAAAGGTAGTAGCTGCACCTATCTCAACTTTATCTCCTTCCACCTTAATAAATGACATTTCCTTTATACTAGATACATCTATTAAAGCTTCAAAATCCACCTTATGGTTTTTAATCTCTATAACTAAGTCTGTCCCCCCAGCAATAACTTTACCTTTTTCTTTATATTGATCTAAAAGTTCAACAGCCTCTTCAACAGTATTGGGTTTATGTGCGTATTTTATAGTCATATCTATCCTCCTTAATCTAATTGGTAAAAATATTATAACCTAACATATAATATATAACCAAAATGTTCAAATGCTATGTTTTAGAAAAAACTACATAATCCTTAATTAAGATGGTTAAGAAGTTTATTGTAAAACCATAGTTTCGTAATTTATTATTCTAATGTCATAGTTTTACAATAAAAAGTGAACTCAGAATAGTATGCAGAATAAAACATGGGGTAAAGCTTATAGATATACATATTGATAGAAATTCTGAATTCAATTTTTATTGCAAGTAAATATTCTTTAAACTAATAACCTAACTCTTAGGTTTTGACTTAAAGGTCCGCTCCCTAAGAAGGGAGCGGAACTAAATTCATGAAATCTAATTTTATAGGAAAATATATTTTAATATAAACAATACTGATAATATATAAACAACTGGTGATACTTCTTTTCCTCTTCCAGCTATAAGCTTTAACACTGCATATGATACCATACCAAATACAATACCTTCAGCAATACTATATGCTATTGGCATCATAATAATAGCTAAAAATGCTGGTATAGCTTCTGTATAGTCATCAAAATCAACCTTTAATACAGATGACATCATAGATAATCCAACTAATATAAGTGCTGGTGCAGTAGCTGCTCCTGGAATTATACCAAATATTGGTGCTAGGAATAATGCAAGTAAGAATAATATAGCTGATGTTAGTGCAGTAAGTCCTGTTCTACCACCCTCAGAAACTCCTGATGCACTTTCAACAAATGTTGTAACTGTACTTGTTCCTAATAGTGCTCCTGCAGTAGTTCCTACAGCATCTGCAAATAATGCTGGTTTAACTCTTGGTAAAGTTCCATTTTCATCAAGCATATCAGCTTTTGATGCAACTCCAACTAATGTTCCTATAGTATCAAACACGTCTACAAATAGGAATGTAAATATTACTATTAACATATCAAGACTAAATATATTTGAAAAGTCAAGCTTAAAAGCTACTGAAGCTAGTGAAGGAGGCATTGAGATAAAACTACTTGGTAGCTTTGTAACTCCTAAAGGTATAGCAATAATTGTAGAAGCTAAAATACCTATTAGCATAGCCCCTTTAACTTTTTTGTGTAGAAGAATACCTGTTATTATAACTCCTAAAATAGTTACTATAGCTGCTGGTTGTGTAAGGTCTCCTAATTTTACTAATGTAGCTGGATCTCCTACGATAATACCTGCACTTTGGAATCCTAGGAAAGCTATAAATAGACCAATACCTGCTGAAACTGCATTCTTTAAGTTCATTGGTATTGCATTTACTATTGCTTCACGTACATTAACAAAGGACATTAATATGAAGATAATACCTTCTATAAATACTGCTGTTAATGCAAATTGCCATGAATAACCCATAATACCACAAACTGTGAATGCAAAGAAAGCATTTAATCCCATACCAGGTGCTAATACAAATGGATAATTAGCATAGAAAGCCATTATTAGAGTAGCTATTGCTGCTGATAATGCTGTAGCAGTAAAAACTCCACCCTTATCCATACCTGCTGCTGAAAGCAAATCTGGGTTTACAGCTAAAATATAAGCCATTGTCATAAATGAAGTAATACCAGCAATGATTTCTGTTTTAACATTTGTCTTATTCTCGCTTAGCTTAAAAGTCTTTTCTAAAAAACCTGTTTGAGCTTTACCGTTACTCATTATTAAACCCCCTATTTTTTTATTTTTCCCTTTGAAACTTTCCCTTGTATAAAAAATCTCTTAAATAACTCCCTCCCTTCTACACATTTTATAGATTCTCTAAGACAATTAGTGTCTTAGAACTCATAATTAAGCAGTTAAATTATTTTTTATTCATACTTAATTATGAGCCTGTACATTAATATTTATTATCACGTCAGTTAGTATAATTAAACAGGTATAGTGTTGTGATTATTATTACGACTAGTAAGTGCATATTTCTATTATGCACTTACTAGACATAATAATGAAAACGTTTTGCTGTTATTATCATACCCAAGTCTCTACATTAAAATGTAAAGACTTGGGGTTAAATGTTACCTAACTACTGGATCAAGTATTTCAAAGTTATCTACGTCAAGTAAGCCTTTGTCGCTTATTTTCCATTTTGGACTTGTAGATAAAGCTAAAAACGAAACGTGCATAAATGGAGCATGTAACGTTCCACCTAGCTGATTTTTTACAGTTGCCTCTAAAGCTGCTATTTTAGCACTTACTTCTGGACCAGTTAATTCATCTGTTATAAGTCCTCCAACTGGAAGTGCTAGTTCATCTAATATTCTACCATTATTAGCTACAGCAACTCCGCCGCCCATTTCTATAACTCTATTTACAGCAACTACCATGTCTCTTAAATTAGTTCCTGTTACTGTTATATTATGCGTATCATGGGCAATTGACTGAGCAAATGCACCTTGCTTCAATCCAATTCCTTTTACCATTGTCTTACCGATGTTTCCATTACGTCCATATCTTTCTAAGTTGGCTAAGTATATTACGTCTTGGTTGACATCAGCTTCTACTACACCTCTATTAACTCTAACTTGAGCTTCACCAGTTCCTGTTAGGTTTTGATCAGGTATAGCCTGGATATATCTAACTGTAGCAGTATTTCCCTCTGCCCTAATTTCTAAATCTGCTTCAGTAATAGGCGCTCTTTTCACTGAGTTTTTAACTACATCAGGATAAGTGTATTTTGGTAAATCTATTAATAGCTGTCCCTGTGAAGCTACTAATTGTCCTTTTATAAATACAGCCTCTACAGTCATTTCTTTAAGGTCACTGATAACAGCTATGTCTGCTACTCTTCCTGGTAAAAGAGCTCCTCTATCATCTAGACCCCAATAAGTTGCAGGGTTGATTGTTGCCATTTGTATAGCTTCTATTGGGTCTACCCCTTCTCTTATTGTTCTTCTGATAATATCATTCATATGACCATATTTTTCTAAGTCCTCTGCAACCATGTCGTCTGAAACTAAGATAAGTCTTCTTGAATCTAGTCCCTCTTCAGTCACAGCTCTTATACATTCAGCCATATTTCTTTGAGTAGAACCTTCTCTCATAAATACATATACGCCCTGTCTTAGCTTTTCAATACACTCTTCCTTAGTTGTTGTTTCGTGGCAGGAACAAGTTCCACCACAGCATATTATGTGAGCTGCTAAGTCAGCACCAAATAATTCCGGAGCATTCCCATCAACTGGCTTTCCTAAACTCTTAGCATAAGTAGTTGAAGTCAATAAGTCTGTTATTATTTCTGGTGTATTTTTATATACATGCTTAGCAAGAGAAAATCCTTGTAGTTCTCCTATACCGAATATGTTTGGATAATTTAATAAGTCCTCCATATCCTTAGAATTTACATCAACACCTGCTGTCTCTAAACTTGGAGCATCAGGGGTTAAAGCTGGAACTTGTAGTCTTACATAGTTTGGTACTACATTACATTCGTCGGCCATAGCCTTCATAGCTACTGGTCCCAATGCATTACCTATTTCATGTGGGTCAGCTATTAAAGTTGTTGTACCAGAAGGTATAGATAATCTAGAAAACTCAGTAATAGTCAACATACTACTTTCAAAGTGCATATGTGAATCCATAAATCCTGGTGATAGATATAAGCCTGTTACATCTACTACCTTTGTATCTGGTCCTATTAGTGATTTACAATCACCAACAAGTAGTATATAGTCTCCCTTTATAGCTATATCTGCTGTGTACACTTCTCTAGTTATTACATTTATCACATTACCGTTGTGAAGTACTATATCAGCAAAGTGTTTATCTGACATAAGTACATCTATTAACTCTCTATATTCTATTGCTCTTTTTACATCTTGTGGCTTTAGCAAACTTTTGCCTCCTTTCCTTTGTTACTCACTAATAAATTCCTTATATACATCCATATTATCTACTATGCCTACAATAGCAGCGTCTATTGCAGAGTTTTTCTTATCTGCCGCATTTCTTGATGCAGTGCCTGTTGCGAAAATCACTACTTCACCTATACCTGCACCTACTGTATCTACTGCTATTAGTGGCTTTCCTGAAGGCTTAGAATCTATGTCAATAGGTTGTGTTATTAAAAGTTTACTCCCTACTAGACTTTCGCTTTTTCTTGTTGCAACTACCGTACCTACAACTCTGCCTAATTGCATTTTATCACTCCCTTACTCTAATGTCCCTTGACTATTTTAATTCCTAGCTCTTTTGCCCTGTCATATGCTAGAGGAGTTATAATTGATCCTATAGGTACAGTCACTTCATTGTTGATGGTTTTCATGTTAATTAAGTCTTTTTCAGTTATAACCTGACGCGTACTATGGCTTTCTCCAGCAACTGTATTTTGTGAGCTTTGCCCAGTAACAGTAGTGGTTTCGTCCATTGGACTGTCTCTGAAGACATTTAACATCTCTAACACATAATCTTTCTTATCAACGCTTTTTATTCCCATCATCTGAAGTTTTTCTACGTAATCATTCATTATTTGCTGGAGCATTGGTACTTTAGATCTGTTCCCCCTATAAGCAAGTACATTGCTAAAGTCCATAAGTATCTTCTTGCCATGCCATAGCCCCTGCCATAATAAAGTTGATATAAAACAATCCTGTATACCTAAGGCTAGTTTAGTAGCAGTGTCTTGGGTCAGCATAGGTACTATAATACCGTCTACACTTTCTAAAATTTCGCCAAAGATTAATTTGTCCTTTTGTGTATAAACCTTATCTGTTTGTAGGGTAGATTTTATAGAAGCTATTCCTTGCTCACCAATAATTTCTTCCCCATTTTCAGTTAAGGCAATATCAAAAGTAAAACCATAGCGCCTTGCTTTTGAAAGTTCCCTAAGTGACTCATTTAGTCCAAAGTTAGTTCCTGTAAATACGGCTAAAATATGCTGATTTACATAGTCTTGTGGCTTACATCTGAAATCGGCTCTTTCCTTTGGACTATGACCACCATTTAATTTTTGCACCAGTTGACTAATTATGTCACTGGTTTGGTTGTATTTTTCCATACTCTAACACCTCATATGGTTTAGGCTACCATCATAGTTCTGTAGCAGCTTTTTAAGAAAAATTCTATTCGTAGTTTTTAAGAATCACTCTTTCAACTTCTGAGTGTGGTCTTGGAATTACATGTACTGAATGTAACTCTCCTACTGCTCTTGCAGCTTCTGCACCAGCATCTGTTGCAGCCTTAACAGCACCTACATCTCCTCTCACCATAACTGTTACAAGACCAAAACCAATTTTATCATATCCCACTAAAGTAACATTTGCTGCTTTAACCATAGCATCTGCTGCTTCAACAGCACCTACTAAACCTTTAGTTTCTACCATACCTAACGCTTGACTCATTATTATTCCTCCTTATTAATTACTTTGTAGTTGTCTTTTTTTTACTTTCTTCAGTATTAGCTTTTTTATCTTCATTTTCCTCTTTTTTTGATTCAACTTTTTGGTTATCTTTCTTAGATTTTAAGTTCTTTTCAAATATTGAAATTAATCTATCTACTTCTTCATGTGGTCTAGGTATCACATGACCAGATACAACTTTACCAACTCTATTGCCAGCAGACACTCCAGCTTCAACAGCTGCCTTAACTGCGGCTACTTCACCTGCAATGTTAATAGTAACACTTACAAGCTTATCTACACCAATTACCTTCTCAACTCCTACAAGCTTCACATCTGCTGCCTTACTTGCAGCATCTAATGCTGTAATGGCTGCAGTTAATCCAACTACCTCGATTAATCCAAGAGCTGATTTCACAACTACACCTCCTTATTTCCTATCACTATAGTAAGGAGCCCTTTTTTCCTATTGAGTTCAAAGAAACCTTAGGAATATAAGCTTCTAAATTGTTTATTACTCCTGTTTTTACATATACATCTTTCGTATTTTGTTGTTGCGCTACTTGATTATCTACAGTACTTACTTGATTGTTTGATTTTTTCACCTTGCTAGCTAAGTCATTTAGAGTCATCATAGTGTTTGATTTGTTGTCAATAGAATTACTGTTTTTCGGCTTTACATTTCCTTTAACTAAATCTTCAAGCCTAACTTTCTCGAATGTATTTACTCCACTGTTATACTCTGCTGGCTTAGATACTGATTTAGATGCTCTCTCAGATAATGAATTAAGAGTATCTAAAGTTCTAGAAGGTCCAGTAGCTTTTCCTAAATTCTTATTCATAACATTCAGTAGTAGTTGTTCGTCTTTTTGTCCTAATCCTGATATAGAATAAGTGTTTTTTGCAGAATTACTTCTTGTCTCGTTTATTTTACTACCTTGAGTAATGTTATTCATAATCACCCTTGCCAACGGGTTAGCCATTTTATTCACCACCCTTTAGCTAATCTAACATTTTATCTACTTCGTCATGAGGTCTAGCAATGACATTTGTAGATATAATTTCAGCTAAGCCCTTTACTACTTCTGTTGCGTTATCAACGGCTGCTTTTACTGCTGCTACTTCACCTGATACTATTACAGCAACGACTCCAGAGCCGACAAAGTTCACATCAACTATGTGTACATCAGCTGACTTAACCATAGTATCAGCTGCCTGGATAGCAGCCACTAAACTTCTGGTTTCTACCATACCTATGGCCTGTCTCATACTCTATTACCACCTTTATTTATTTTTTCATTCCTGGGAAATATTTTTGAATATCTATTTTCCCCTCAAATCCAGGAATCACTGCCATTTCATAAAAATGTGCTTTCTCACCTAAAGGCTTTGTAGCATCGATTCCCATTTTATCTGTAACTCCACGAGCCACATGGGATGCTTCTAATCCTGAACCTAAAGCTCCTGGAACTATTACCACATCCTGTGAAGCTTGAACTCTAGAAGCTAGTGCATGCTCTACACTTTTTACATTATATATATCAACATCTTCATCTACTATTACCACATGCTTAATATCATAAAATGCACCAAGTGCGCCTAATATTGCAGACTTGCCATCTCCTTCTTTCTTCTTGCTTATAGAAATAATAGCATGTAATCTGCATCCTCCGCCAACAGTTATGTTTACATCCTTTACATCTACCATGTTCTTAAGAGCCGCATATAGTTCTGCTTCTCTAATAAGCCCATTAGCAAGATGTTCCTCTCTACAAGGGAAGGCATGTTGGAATATAGGGTTATTTCTATGCATAATAGTCCTTACTTCCATAACTGGATTTGGGGCAACATCTCCATAGTAGTTCATTAATTCACCAAATGGTCCTTCAACTTCTCGCCTATTTGGAACTAATACTCCTTCGAGAACCATCTCTGCATATGCTGGAACTTCTAAATCAACAGAGTGGCATTTTACAAGCTCAAGAGGTTCACCCCTTAAAGCACTATCAACCTCATACTTGTTAAGACCATACTTTCTAGAGCCTATTTGAGATGCTAGAAGGAAAGTTGCATCATAACCAAGTACTACTGCACACTCTAACGGTTTATTCATTTTTTCAAACTCTGCAAATTGCTCCCTTAGTGCAGGAGAATGACCAGATATAAGTGCATTTATAATATTTCCTTTATGGACTTGAAATCTTCTAACTGCCATATGTGTATAACCTGTTTCAGGCTCTCTTACTATGAGCATACCTGCTGTTATGAAACTAGATGCATCTTTTTCATGAGAAGTAGGTACTGGTAACATTCTTTGTATATCAATATTTCTAGTAATGATATTTTCTTTTATTGGCCCATTACTTACTAACTTTGCAGGTTGAGGATTTGCTATTGCATTCATGTATTTAAATATTCTTTCTTCTGGTGTAGTATCGGTCATCATGTAATAGAGTTCTCTATTTCCATAAAGCCCTCCTACTACAGGCATATCGTATCCTTTTACTCTGTTAAACAGTATAGGCTTTTCATTTTCAAAATATCTTAATACTGCTCCTAGTTCATATTTAGGATCTACTTCTACATTACATACTTCTAGCTCGCCAAGCTGCTCTAGCTTACTTAGAGTAGCCCTTAGCATTTGTTTTTCCATACTCTCCCTCCTTCCAAATCTTATTCTCCCCATCTTTTTGATATATTATGTTCTATGCCAAGCTGGTCTAACACTCTACCAATAATTGAACCCACAATATCTCCTATGCTTTCAGGATGATTATAAAAGCCTGGCGTTGGAGGTAATATTGTTGCACCTGCTTGTGCTAGCTTCAACATGTTCTCTAAATGTATGGTGCTAAGTGGGGTTTCTCTAGGAACTATAACTAGCTTCCTTTTCTCTTTTATTATAACATCCGCAGCTCTTGTCAACAAATTATCTGACATACCATGTGCAATGGATGCTACAGTTTTCATTGAGGAAGGAATAATCACCATTGCATCTGTTTTAAATGAACCACTTGCTATGGGTGCTGCAAAGTTTCTATTATCATGATAATAAGTTGCTAACCCCTTTAACTCTTCAAGGGTTACACCACATTCATGTTCAACTACATATTCTCCCATGGTTGTCACTACAAGGTGAGTCTCTATGTTTAGCTCCTGAAGCACCTTTAAAAGAGCTAATCCATATATGCCACCACTTCCACCAGAGATCCCAACGATTACTCTCATATGACATTTCCTCACTTTCTGCTATTGGCCACAAATAAGTATAAGTCATAAATACTTTTATTATTTAGGCACAAAAAGTCGTCTCTATATTTTTTAGCTGGCGACTTTTTGTGTAAATAATATCTTTCATTTGCTAATATGTTAGGACTGTCCTCCTCAGAGGACAGTCATTACCATTTAATTCAAAAGTTATTTAACTTTGTTTTCTGGATCTCCTGCTCCTGCCCATGGATCTAAGCCTTTTTCAAATGCATCGATGTATTCATCTATAGTCATAACCTTTGTGAATATACTTAGGTCAACTAATCCATGTTGATGTTGTTCTTCTGTTTTTGAGTGAACTCCATCACTTAAAGTAATTACTTTATAAGCATTAGCTAGAGCATCAGCAGCTGTAGATCTAACACATACGTTTGTCCAAACTCCAGTTACTACCACTGTATCTATGCTTTCCTCTCTTAGGAATAGGTCTAAGTCTGTATGCCAGAATGCACTGTGTCTTCTCTTTTGAATTATATATTCACCTTTTTCAGGATATAGTTCTTTTATGAAGTCAGAACCCCAAGTTCCCTTAACAGCGTGAACCGGTCTTACTCTGAAGTCTGCATCATTTTCTCTATGAGCTTCTTGAACATGAACTAGTTGAACATCGTCTTTTCCTTGAGCATTTCTTTCTCTTACCCATTTAAATAGCTTTTGAAGATTTGGAACTATTTCTTCTCCACCTGGGCATCTTAAAGGTGCCTTTTCTCCTATGAAGTCATTTAACATGTCTATAACTACAATTGCGTGTTTTGCCATTTATATCTCTCCCTTTATCTTAATCTTATTTTAATTTATTATATTTTATCAGTTATGGCCTATGGCTCAGCATAAGCCATAACTGGTTAAAGCTTAAATAATTATTAGTATGTTATTGTTCTAGGTAATACTTGTATACTTTGTCTCTTAACAAATTTACCAAATCCAGGTTTAACCTTGATTCCTCTAATACTTCTAATATGTTGATCTATAACCTCTGGATGATTCTTTCTATAGCTATTTTCGTATTCTGCACTGTATAGCTGAGGATATAGATCAAAGTGCTCTTTATATTTTTCTGCTACACCTTCTGGATAGTCATGAACTAACTTCTTAAGGTCTTCATCAGTCATTTCTGATAGTACGCTAGCATCCTCATCTACATATACTAGATGACCACGAACTATAGTCTTAACTACTTTTCCCTTTAGCTCCATACCTTCTAGTGGTGTATATCCACACATTGAAGCTTGTTTCTTAGGATCTATAGTCCAAGTCTTATCAAGATCTATAATTGTAAAGTCTGCATCTGAACCTATGTTTAAAGCACCTTTCTTTGGATATAGTCCATAGTGCTTAGCAGCATTAGTAGATAGTATATCAACAAGTTTGCTTAATGAAATTCTTCCTTTATTGTATCCTTCACTTACTATAACAGGAACCATTGTCTCAACACCTGGGATTCCTGGGAATGCTGTCCAGATAGTTGTTCCTTCTTTTATCTTTTCACTTTCTAGTTCGTATGGAGCATGGTCTGTAGCTATGAAATCTATGCTACCATTTCTAATTCCTTCCCATTGCTCTTCGTTATCTCTCTTAGTTCTTAGAGGTGGAGCAATCTTAGCGTTTGCACCATGAATTGTCATAGATTCTTGATAATTTAATGTTAGATAGTGAGGACATGATTCTGAAGTTACATTTAAGCCTCTCTTCTTAGCTTCCCCTACTAATTTAGCACCTATTCCAGTACTCATGTGTACTATGTGTAGTCTAGCTCCTGAAGCTTCTGCAAAGCTGATTCCTAATTCTATAGCAACCTTTTCAGCTAATTCCATTCTTGCTTCTGCCCATGCTGGACCATCCATTCTTCCTTCTTCTCTGAATTTTTTAACATAAAAGTCACACATAGCGAAGTTTTCAGCATGAATTCCTATTGGAAGGCCTGTCTTAGCAACTGCCTTAAAGCACTCATACATTTCTGGATCAGTAACTCTTGGATAAGTTGGAACTGAAGGAGTCATGTATACTTTGAAAGCTACTACTCCTGCATCAGCTTGTTCTTGAACATTGTGTAGTCTGTTTTCTCTTACATCTTCTCCAGTTACTCCACCCCAAAGTGCAAAGTCAACTAATGCTTGAGGTGCACATAAATCTTTCTTTAAATTTAATTGATCAACGCTTCTTACAGATGGAACTGAACAGCATGGCATATCTATAACTGTTGTTATTCCACCTGCTGCAGCTGCGGCTGTACCAGTTAAAAAGTTCTCTCTATGTGGGAAACCTTGATACATAAAGTGAGTGTGTGAATCAATACATCCTGGTAAAGTTAAATGTCCGTGAGCATCTATTGTATTCTTTGCTTCTATTCCATCAATACAATCTGTGAAACCTGCTATTTTTTCATCTTTAACCAAGATGTTAGTTAATACTGTATAGTCCCCTTGAGGGATTCTAGCATTTTTAAGAATTAAATCATACATTTTTTTACTTCCTCCTCTTCTTCTATATTTTACCAAGTGTTAGCGTTTTCATGCCTTTTCTTAATAAGTTGGAGAGGGAGTCCCTCCAACTTATTAATTTATATCAATTTAGAACAGTCCAACTATAGTGCCATCTGGAAGTATATCCATCTTGTTTGCTGCCGGCACCTTTGGTAACCCTGGCATTGTCATTACTTCTCCCGTTAGCGCTACTATAAATCCAGCACCTGCTGATAATCTTAACTCTCTTACTGTTATTGTGAATCCTTTTGGTCTTCCTAAAAGTGATGCGTCATCTGATAGAGAGTATTGTGTTTTAGCCATACAAATTGGCATTTTATCTAGTCCTAAATCAGCTAATGTTTTAGCCATTTTTTCTGCACCTTTTGTGAATACTACTCCATCTGCTCCGTAAACTTCTTTTGCAATCTTTGTAATCTTATCTTTTATTGAAAGCTCTACATCATATAGCGGTTTGAAGTTAGATTCTTTACCTTCTACTACTTCTATTACCTTCTTAGCTAATTCAATTCCACCTTCTCCACCATTAGCCCATACATCTGATATAGCTACTTCTGCTCCTGATGCCTTTACTTTTTCAAATACTAGATTTAACTCTGCTTCTGTATCTGTCGGGAATTTGTTAATTGCTACTATTGATGGTACTCCAAATTTAGCTACATTTTCTATATGTTTCTCTAGGTTTTCTAATCCCTTTTCTAGAGCTTCTAGGTTTTCTGCTCCTAAGTCTGCTTTTGCTACTCCACCATGCATCTTAAGCGCTCTTACAGTAGCTACTATAACTGCTGCCGCTGGCTTTAATCCTGCAAATCTACACTTTATATCAAAGAACTTTTCTGCTCCTAGGTCTGCTCCGAATCCTGCTTCTGTTACTGCGTAGTCTCCTAGTTTTAGCGCCATTTTTGTTGCTAGTACACTGTTACAGCCATGCGCTATGTTCGCAAACGGTCCTCCGTGAATTAAAGCTGGAGTATTTTCTAGTGTTTGTACTAGGTTAGGCTTTATAGCATCTTTTAGTATTAGAGCTAGTGCTCCTGTAGCTTCTAAGTCTTTAGCTCTTACTGGATTTCCTTCCATGTTATATGCTACTACCATGTTTCCTAGTCTTTCTTTTAGATCTTCTAGGCTTGTTGCTAAACATAATATAGCCATTATTTCTGATGCTACTGTTATATCAAATCCATCTTGTCTAGGTACTCCGTCAGCTTTTGCTCCTAGTCCTATTACAATATTTCTAAGAGCACGATCATTCATATCTACTACTCTTTTCCAAACTATTCTTCTTGTGTCTATATTTAATGCATTTCCTTGATGTATATGGTTATCTAGTAACGCTGCTAGTAGACTATGTGCTGAAGTAATTGCGTGGAAGTCTCCTGTAAAGTGTAGATTTATGTCTTCCATTGGTACTACTTGTGCGTATCCTCCACCTGCTGCTCCACCTTTTACCCCAAATGATGGTCCTAATGATGGTTCTCTTAATGCTGTTATAGTCTTTTTGCCTAATTTGTTTAGCCCCATGCTTAGACCAATGTTTGTTGTTGTCTTTCCTTCTCCTGCTGGTGTTGGATTTATTGCTGTAACTAATATTAGTTTTCCATCTGGCTTATCCTTTAGTCTGTCAAATACGTCTAATGACACTTTCGCCTTGTATTTTCCGTATAATTCTAATTCATCATCTAGTATTCCTATTTGCTCAGCTATTTCTGATATAGGTTTCATTTTAGCTTCTTGTGCTATTTGAACGTCTGTTTTCACTAACTTTTCTCCTCCTCAGGCTTTAAATTTATATCTCTTTGTTCCTATTTTTCCCTACGACACCTATATACAATAACTTATTCCATTAAGTGTGTTTCTAATATTTGGCTTCTTCTAAAACCTTCTAATCCTAAGTAGTACTCTAGAGAGTTAACTATATATTCTAATTTAACTGGTCCTACTATTTCTGAACCTGTTACTGGAATACCATATCTTTTAGCTTCTTGTTTTACTAATTCAAATACTCTATATATTGGAGTGTTTGCACAGTCAAACATGTTTACTGATACTACTACTCCTTCTCTCTCTGGGAATTTGATTCCTACTGCTCTTGTTGTTGAGAATCCACCGCTTGGTCCTCTTACTGCTTTTGCTATTTTTTTAGCAATTTCTACATCTTCTGTTGCTAAGAATACGTTATATGCTGTCAATCCTTCTGCTTCTGCGCTTACTATAGTTGCTCCTGCAGTGCTTGAAAGTAGGCCGTCTTTGCTTAGATCAGGTTTTCTTGATTCATATTCTGCTTTTCTTGATTCGTCATCTTTGATTTCTTCTAGTAAAGCTTTCAATCCTTCATATTGCCCTTTTCTTATGAAAGCTAGCGCTCTTCTTTCTTCTGTTCTTGCATTTTCTGCTGCAAAGAATATTGGCACACCAGTTCTTTCATGTAATTCTTTACCTATTTCTTCTGCTAATTTAACACATTCTTCTACTGTAATATTTTTGAATGGGAATAGAGGGATAGTATCTTGAGCACCAATTCTTGGATGTGTGCCCTTTTGCTCTTCCATGTTGATTAATTCTATGGATTTTGCTGCCATATTAAGTAATGCTGTCTTAAGAGGTGCTGGCTCTCCTATAACTGTAACTACTGTTCTGTTAAAGTCATGCTCTGGCTCATAACTTACAAGCTTAACTCCTTCTACCTTTCTAACTTCATCTACTACTGCTTCAATAACTTCTTTTCTTCTACCATCACTAAAATTAGGTACTGCTAAAATGTACTGTTTGTCTAAAGACATTTTATAACCTCCTTTTCTATTTTAAAGATTTTTATAAGCATTTTATGTTGCTTTCTCTCTAAAACATTGCATCTGATTTGCTTCATGTTTATAATACCATAAATAACGGTCTTTTACCTTTGTCATTTTTATATAAATCATCAGCGTTTTAAAGTAATTTTTTGTGCAGTTTTTTGTATAAATTCTATATGTTTTCTTCAAGATTGTTGTTATTCATAGCTTTTCCTATAGATTAAACTTTTCCTCATTCATGTTGTTCTCCGTATCACATCCTTTTTTGATTTAGATATGGGTTTTATAATTTGTATAAATTTTATGAATGATTTTTTTTAAATAAATAGTATAATGATATTCAATAACATAATTAAATAGAAAGTCCAACATTGTGTTATAATATTGGCAAGGATTTAAGACTTCCAAAATATTATGCGCTATTTTTAAGTTTTAAATGCAAGTATTTCATTTGTTTTTCTACCCATTATTTAGATAAATAACTCAATGTATATTTTTATTTTTTTATGGGTAGCTAATAATTAAGTACGAATGTATTAAATTTAAATATGAAAGGAGCTTTTAAATGGGGTTAAAATTAATTGATTTGACTCAAGATATTTACGAAGGAATGCCTTTATACGGAATTCATCAGAAAACATTTATTATGACAAATCAAACTCACGAGCAAAGTCAAAAAGCTACTGGAAGCCCAACTCTAGGTTTTTATGCAAGAAATCTTCTAATAAGTGAGCACTGCGGAACTCATAGCGATGCTGTCCTAGAATTTAAGCCAGGGGGAGCGGATATTATTGAAATGCCTTTAGATTATTTCTGGGGTAGTGCTATCTGCGTAGACCTAAGTCATATAAGATATCCTAACTACATAGAAGTAAAGGATTTAGAAATGGCTGTAGCGAAATCTGGGCAAACAATTCAAAAAGGTGATATCTTTCTTATGTATACTGGTCTATACAATAGAAGTTATGGTACTCCAGAATATGAAAATTATTATACAGGTTTAAGCTATGATGCTGCTAAATGGCTTGCAGAAAAAGGAGTAGTTAATATAGGTGTAGATGCCCCTGCTATAGATCAGACTCCAGACGACTTAACTTTTGCTGGACATTTAGTATGCGGAGAATATAACATAACTAACACTGAAAACCTATGCAATTTAGATAAAGTAGTTAATAAACGTTTCTTATATTTTGGTCTACCACTAAGAATCCGTGGAGGTACAGGTTCCCCTATAAGAGCAGTTGCATTAATAGAAGAATAGTGAAAAGCGGCTAAGTTAGCCGCTTTGTTTTTTGATATCACAATGAGTGATTCTACTTGTTTAATAACTGTTTAATTTTAAGTGCTATTTCTAAGTTAAGTCGGTCGTTGGGATTTTCAAGGTCCATATTAGTTATATCTTTTATTCTTTGGATTCTGTATAGAACCGTATTATAATGAGTAAATAGGGAATCGGACATTTTCTTTAAGTTTCCATTGTTGTCAAAATAAGCGCTAAGAGTCTTAACAAGTTCAGTTGATTTTTTTTCATCATATTCAACTAAAGGTTTTAAAGTAGAGTCATAGAATTTGATTAATTCATTCTCTATGTTATCTTGACATAATATCTTAAATATACCTAGATTTTCAAAGCTGGTGATTATGTTGTCATTCAATATTCTTCCTGTTTTTATAGCTTTAATTGAATCTAAATAACTGTAATTAAAGTTCTCTAGTCCTTCATAGGCTCTTCCAATTCCTATTCGAAAATCTAAATCCTTAAATTTATTAATAATGTCTAAGAAATTTTTATTGATTTCTTCTAATAACGCCTCTAATTGTGTATCTTTTTTTAGACATAGAAGTATTTGAATTCTTTCAGTTTTACTTACAACTATTGCATTGAGCCCCATTTGTTTAATGATGTTTCTTTCAATCAGGTCATGGATTTTTGTAATATGCTGCTGTGTTTGTCCAGATGCCATATCTACCCTTTTAGAGGCTTCATCATTGTTTTTTATTTTCAAAGTTATGCTTACAAATTTATCCTTCTTACCAAAGTTAAAAAATGATGCTCTCTCTAGTGCCTTCTCTACTCTTCTTTCTTCCAGTGAAATCAGGTCATCGAAAAACTCTGATTTATATCTATTTTCAACCTCTTTAACTGAAAGCGCCTTTAATATTTCGAGGGCCATAGTTGTAGATGCAATTTCAAGTACAGATAAGTCATATCCTCCTAGGGGAGTATTTGTAGACCAAGCAACTATATGTCCATATATACTGTCCTTAGCAACTATAGGAAATACCATTCTTTTTATATATTTTCCTCCTATTAGCTCGTTGCTTTCTTCTAGTTTCTTTTCCTTATATCTCTCTGAAATTGGCGAAAAGCACTTGTCAGCATTCTCAAGTAGAAGCTCCTTCACTGAATCATCCACAGAGTCAAACTCAATAATTATTTCTTCTGGATATTCAAATCGAACATAGATAGGATTCTTTATACTATCGCTTATTAGTTTAACTATTTGGCTTGTATTGGCTCCCCTCAACATGGCATCCATAAATTGTTCATATATTTTTTCTATCTTCTTTAGTAGATAAGCTTGCCTATTGAATATATCATTAAATAAGGGAGTCATTATATCAGAAAGTGGCGTAGCATAATATAGGTCTATTATAGGAAAGTTTAAATCATCTGCTAAACTTATTACTTCCTCTGAAAGAGACTCTAAATATGGATATATTTTAATGCCTATACCTGCTAATTTCTTCTTAGCACACTCTTTAATAAGCTTTTTCTGTTCTTCTATATTATCTTTTTTAAAAGAATAGGCTGTGGTTAATAAAAGCTCGCCTTCATCTACCCAGCTTAAAATATCAGGGTCTGCCATAACATTTACTTTAGATATTGTATTTCTAATTCCTTTAAACCCTGCTATAAGCTTGCAGTTTTTCATATATTCCATATTTAAAGCATCTTCTATAGTAATACCATTTTGTCTACCCATTTGCATTCCCCCCCTTAAATTTTTTATATAGCAATCCCTCTACACAAATTTATTTGCCGACTGCTTTCCATAAATTTGGTGTTCACCCAGTTTAACCTACCAGCAACTCATTCAAGAAATTGCTGTTAGGTCATAAAAAGTAAGGAGGTTTGTATTACCTCCTTACAATCGTAGCCCACTATTATAGTTTTGAATAAACTACTTTTAATGTTTCTTCTTTAAGGTCTTTACCTTCTTTTAGTAATGCATCACATTGCTTTCTGATTTCCGCTACATAATTCTGGTCGCTTATTCCACCTAAGTTAATTAAAACGTTAAATAGTGCTCCCTCTAAGCCTGCACACGCTAATAATGCTCCAACTCCCACATCAGTGATTGCATTTGGATTCCCATAGTCTGCAAATACTTTTTGTAGTTTTAATACTTCTAATGACTCTCTAGCTGCATCAAGAGGAACTTCCATAGCCTTTTTTAAAGCTTCTTCCATTGCAGCTTTTCTTGCAGCTTTTTCTTCGTCTGTTTCTTTTGGTAACTTCAATGCTGCCATATAGTCATTAAATGCTGTTGTATCTTCATCAATCAATTCGTTTAGTCTCTCAACATGTTTAACAACTTTTTCAAAGTTTGTATCTAATTGAGCTCTTTGGTTTTCTTCTAATGCATTATAAGCTTTCTTTCCAAAAGTCAAGTTTCCTACCATTGAAGTTAAAGCTGCACCTAAACTACTTGCTAGCGCTGATACACTTCCACCACCTGGAGCAGGCTCATTGCTTGCTACAGCTGCAACAAAATCCTTAACTGTTTTTTCTACTAACATATTATTCCTCCTTATGTAGTAATACTCTTACATTATTATTTATTAATTTACTACAATATATTCATTATAATAACATAAATATTGGATAATGTCTATGTGTATTTTTTACAATTAACTTCAATGAAAAATTACTTTAACTACAATCTATAACTCTTGTAAGCCTCTAATTATCTTATGTTTATTATATAATAGATTTGATTTTTTCTTTAATTGATTAATGTTCATGTTGTTTATCCATAGCCTTTTATAGATATTTGATTTTATTGTGTATTTCTTACAAATTTTTTAAATGCTACTTTTATGACGTTTTCAAACTTCCTGTAAATTTACACATTTCCAAGGGTAGTCCACATTTATATAATTTTGAATTTTGTAATTTCCCAATTTTTAGGTCTTGCTTAAATCTAATTTATACTTTAAAATCACAACTATAATAAAAATTGTTGTTAACTTTGCTAGCATAAAGCAATCGTTTTCATCCTAAACTTTAATGAGAGGAGCAATTATAATGAGTACAACAATGACAAACAAAAAAATAATTAGCGGTACTAAAGAAAAAATTGATTCCGCTGCTGGTAGCTCTAACTTACTTTACAAAATTGAGGATAGACCACCTCTTTCTGTAGCTATTCTTCTTGCATTTCAAAATATTATAGCTGCCTTTGGTGGTATCGTAGCCGTTCCTTTAGTTGTTGCAGGAGCACTAGGGCTTTCTGTTCAGGACACCGCTTTCATGGTAAGTGCAGCAATATTTGTAGCAGGTATTGCAACATTTATTCAAACAAAAGGTATTTGGAAAATTGGTGCTAGGGTTCCTTGTATAATGGGAACAGACTTTACTTTCGTTGCGCCTTCTATCGCAGTTGGTTCTACTGCAGGACTAGCTGGAATGTTTGGTGCTACAATACTAGGTTCCTTTGTAGAAATGATTTTAAGCCGTTTCTTAAAGCCACTTATGAGATTTTTCCCGCCTGTAGTTACAGGAACAGTTGTTACACTAATAGGTTTAACATTACTTCCTGTTTCAATGGATTGGGCAGCAGGTGGAGTTGGATCAGCTGACTACGGTAGTCTTACAAACATAGTTATATCAATGGTAGTTATGATTATAATAATTTTATTGAATAGATATGCAAAAGGTATATTAAGCAGTGCTTCTATATTAGTAGGAATAGTGATAGGTTATATAATCTGTTATCCTTTAGGTATGCTGGATTTCACTGCTGTAAAAGAAGCAAGTTGGATAGCTTTCCCAAGTATATTTAAGTATGGAATAGATTTTAATCCTGTTCATGTAATTCCATTTATAGCTGCATATTTAGTTACATCTATAGAAACAGTAGGTTGTCTAATGGCTATAGGAGAAGCTTGTGAAACAGAATTATCAGGAGAACAATTAAGTGCAGGTTTATTAGCTGATGGTATAGGAAGTTTTATAGCAGGTTTCTTTGGAGCTGGTGCTAATACTTCATTCAGCCAAAATGTAGGACTTATTCCTCTTACAAGAGTTGCAAGTAGATATGTGGTAATAGTAGCAGGGGTTATTCTAGGGTTACTAGGTTTATTCCCTAAATTTAGTACACTAATTGCAATCATGCCTAATCCAGTTTTAGGAGGAGCAGGTATTGTAATGTTTGGTGTTGTTGCAGCATCTGGTATTAAGACTCTAAGTAAAGTTAAAGGAAATAACCGTAATCTGTTAATAATAGCAGTTTCTATTGGACTAGGATTAGGTACAACAATGAGACCTGATTTCTTAGCAAATCTACCAGGTGTTCTACAAAGTATTTTCTCATCAGGAATTAGTACTGGTACAGTAGTTGCACTTTTATTAAACATAATATTAAAAGAAGAAAAAGATACTGAAGAAGTTAGTGCATAGTTTTAAGTAAGATATGCAATTATAAAATAATTATAAGATTTGATTAACTCAGTTCAAATAAAATTTAAAATTTGTTTGAACTGGGTTTTTTGTTTCTCCAAATCACATTGTTAAGAATTTGTTAAAATTGATAACAAAAATGAAAATATTTTACCAGCATGCAAAAAAGTAATATTACTACTTTTATGGTTCTTCAACTCAGTTAAATCCTATACTACCAGTTAAATCTTATACTACTTTTTGTTTTTCTATTAACTCTCTTTTATATTTTATAATGTGCATACTTGTAAGCAGTTGAGTAGTGTGCTATATTGTTAACGTAAAAAAAGTTATAGTTTATGCACTAATAAAGGAGGTATTTTCATGTCAAAATCATTTTTAGCACCAAACGAAATTGCTGAATCTACCATCAACGTAGGAATTAAAAAAGCAAATAATTCTACAATTAACATGCTTATTCTAGGAATACTTGCTGGGCTCTATGTTGCCTTTGGAGGTCATGCTGATATAACTATCATGCAGACATTTTCTAAAATCGACCTAGGTCTTGCTAAATTTCTTGGTGCTGCAGTCTTTCCTGTAGGGTTATTGCTAGTACTTGTTGCTGGAGCTGAGCTTTTTACAGGTAACTGTCTCATGACAATGGCTTTATCTGATAAGAAAATTACATTAAAACAAATGTTAAAAAATTGGAGTCTTGTTTATTTCGGAAACTTCATTGGCTCTATTATATTTGCAGCAGCTTTAGTTTATGTAGGCGCGTATAAAGCTGGTACTCCAATGACAGAAACTGCCTTTTCCATTGCCACTGGTAAAATGACTGCTTCAGTTGGTCAAATAATTGTAAAGGGTATATTCTGTAATATTTTAGTTTGTCTTGCAGTGTGGATGTCATTTGGAGCACAAGATATTTCTTCAAAAGCAGTAGCTATATGGTTCCCAGTAATGACATTTGTAATGGTTGGGTTCGAGCATAGTGTTGCAAATATGTTTTTCTTACCACTTGCTAAATTTGCTGGTTATGATATAACTTGGGGACAAATGCTGTTTCATAGTATAATACCTGCTACAATAGGCAATATTATAGGTGGTGCAGTGATTGTTGCTTTATTATATTATGTAGTATATATAGTACCTCAACGCAAGGCTGATGCAAAAGTTAAATCGAGAGCTTAGAGTTTTTAATAAGGCTCTATAATAAATGTTGGGATGCATGAAAAATGATATGATACTCCCAAGTAGGTAGTCTAATTAATTGAAATTAGACTACCTACTTGGGAGTATTTTTTATGGAAAGTAAATCAAAGTTTAGTTAAGAATTAAAGGTTAAAGCTTGTCTAGATTATGAAAGAGGTAATATTAATATATTAAAAAAGTATTAATAGGGCATATTTTTAAAAATACGCCCTATTAGTAAATTTAACTGTACCTATAAACCTTTAGACATATAAAAGGATTACAAGACTTTTGATATATGAAATTTACTTTTTTGTTTTTTAGATATTTCTATCCTCCTCCTACCGGAGGAAATATTGCAATAACATCACCATCATTTAATCTTCTATCTACAGGACCATCAATACCATTAAGCAAAAGAATACTTACTTCTTCTACATTTATGTTTAGTCGATTTAATACTTCAGAGATTTCTGTACCTTCTGCTAGTGTTAAGACCTGTTTTTTCTCTCTTCCTTCTCTAAAAGTTGCAAATAATCTTACTTCCACATTAATCATATGCTCACCTGCCATTCCTGTGGCCAAATATAAACCCTTTTAATGCTGGCTAAGCTTCTACAAGGCCTAAGTATTTTATATAATCCTCTAATCCAAGCCTCTTAAGTGTTTCTTCTGTTGGTATACCATTTTCATCCCAACCTCTAGCTGCATAATATTGAGGTAATAACTCACCTAAATGATGAACATGCCCCTTAGATGGTCCTTCTGGGATTGGATCCTCTGTCAATCTCTTTGGAAGCTTGTCTTCTGAGCTAGATATACCAGCCCTTAGATTAAATAACTTCTCTAGGTTCCATATTCTTTCTCCTGCTTCAAGTAAGGTCTCTCCATTATATATGTCTCCACAAACTGCATTATACATTTCTACATAATCATTAAGCCCTAACCCAAAGGTAGTAAATAGACATAAACCTATAGAGTCAATAACAGCTGTTAAGTCATGGAATACTTTAGTATATGCAGGTTTCCCTTCTTTAGCTAATCTGTCAAGCTTCTCTGGATACCCAAGGATTTCTGGATTAATCATATATCCTTTAATATGACATCCTCCTCTATTATTTACTGCATAATTTATACCATGTCCCTGAATTCCTCTAGGGTCATATGCAGGAAGCTCTTGTTTTTTTACTGTCATAGATAACTCTGGCACTCCATAAGATTTAGCTAATCTATAGGAACCTTGTGCTAGCTTTTCTCCAAATCCTTCTTTTAATCCCATTTTCTTGACCCATCCTGTAATCGCCTTTGGATCTCCCCATTTTAAGCTTAGTCCATCAGCCTCTATTTCCTCATCCTTAATATATCCTCTTTGATATAGTTCCATAGCTGCAGCTATAGTCGCTCCAGTAGATATAGTATCTAATCCATATTCATTGCAAAGCATATTAGCTTCATTTATGGCATTATAGTCAAATACTCCACAGTCTGCGCCAAAAGACCAAATAGTTTCATACTCTGGTCCACCTACTACAGTGCCATCAGCTAGTTTTACAACTCTACCGCAAGCTATAGGGCATCTAAAGCAAGCGTTTTTCTTTACTAGATATTTTTCTGTCATTGTCTCCCCACTTATTAAATCTGCATCAGCAGTATAAGACTCCTGGAAGTTCTTTACTGGTAGTACACCATTCTCGTTTATAATATTTACTAGTACAGCTGTACCATAAGTTGGCAATCCTTGACCTGCTACAGGGTCTTCTCTTAATATCTTAATCTTTTGAGATGATACATTCTTCACTCTTTCTTCATCATACAAGTTAATCTTATTAGTTCCCTTTACTACTACAGCCTTAAGATTTTTAGAGCCCATAACTGCTCCTACTCCTCCACGACCTGCTGCTCTATCCACATCATTCATTACAGAAGCAATAAGTGAAAGTTTTTCTCCAGCAGGACCTATACAAAGTACTTTTGAGTCCTTTACCTCATCTTGTAAAATCTTAGTGACTTCCTCTGTAGTCTTTCCCCATACGTGAGCTGCGTCTCGAATTTCAACCTTATCATCTTCAATACATAAATAAACTGGTTTATCTGCTTTACCTTCAAAAATTATCATGTCATGGCCAGTTGCCTTAAAGTCCGCTCCCCATTTTCCTCCAGAGTTAGCTATTGCTATTCCACCTGTTAATGGAGATTTAGTAATTACCATGTATCTTCCACTTGTAGGAACTGGTGCTCCTGTTAAAGCCCCTGCAGCTATTATAAATTTATTATCTGGGCTAAAAGGATCTATCTTTGGGTCTATTTCATCTATTAGAGTCTTTACTCCTAGACCTCTAGAACCTAAATACTTTTGTGCTACTTTTAAGTCTAACTCTTCTGTCTGAACTTTTCTTTCGCTTAAATTTACTCTTAGAACTTTTCCCATGTAGCCGTACATATGCATCCTCCTTTTATTTTTTATTTAACTGTTTTCAGTGCTAAAGCATATTAGCACCTAAAAGTTTCTATCTATATAGGATTTATTGCATAAATCATGCCAATAAAAAAAGACTTTGTGATTATGTAATTTACCACAAAGTCTTTTTTTTCGTATCATTTTGAAACAATTTGAGGAGCTTTAGATTGTTCCTAATCGGTACAGCGTTCCAAATCAGCACAGTTAATTCTATATTTTTTTATCTTTCTATATAGTGTATTTCTACCTATACCAAGCATTTTAGCAGCTAAAGTAATATTACCAGAGCACATACTTAAAACTCTTGTTATATGTTTCATTTCAACACATTCAAGTGTTATTTCTTCTTGACTAACATAATCATATTTGTCATCATTACCACTACTTTTCATGGATTCTTGCTCTTTAAAATTATAACTTCCCGATTCAAATGGGATAAAAGCACTTTCTGTATTAATTATTAATTCCACGAAATTTTCAAGTTCTCTGACATTACCAAGCCAGTCATAGTTTTTCAGAGCTGTCATCTGCTCATCTGTTATATACACTGCCTTTTTATTTAACTTCTTAGATAGTCTTTTCATAAAGTAGTCTATAAGAAGTGGAATATCTTCTCTTCTTTCCCTTAGAGGAGGTAGTTTTATAGGTAAAACATTTAGTCTATAAAATAAATCTTTTCTGAAATTGCCCTTTAAGACTTCATTTTGTAAATCCTTATTGCTAGCCGCAATTATTCTAACATCTACTACTATCTCATTCATTCCTCCTATCCTAGAAACTGTACCCTCCTCTATTACCCTAAGTAGCCTTGTTTGCATATCTAAAGGCATCTCGGCTATTTCGTCTAAAAATATTGTTCCTCCATCTGCAATTTCAAATTTCCCAGGGTGTCCATTTCTTTTGGCACCAGTAAAAGCTCCTTCCTCATATCCAAAAAGCTCTGATTCTATTAGATTCCTAGGTATGGCTCCACAGTTAATAGCTACAAAAGCTTCCTCTCTTCTATTTCCATAATTGTGTATAGATTGAGCCAATACCTCTTTACCAGTACCACTTTCACCTGTTATCAATATAGTAGATTTACTATCAGCTACTTTTTTAGCAAACTCTATTACGCTTAGTAGCTTTTCGCTGTTTCCAATTATCTTATCAAAAGTATATATGGCTTGTCTGCCCATTATTTTATTAGCTAGCCTTCTAGGCTTCTTCACTTCATTAAATACATAGATAATATCTGTTACTTCTTCATTATTATCTAATACTGAATGTGCACTTAGATTAAACTGAAGTTTATTAGTTTTTGCATTAATAAAAACTTCTTCATCAATAAATGGCTTCTTAGAGTTAATACTATCTCTCAAAGCTTGCCACCCCTTAAACAACTCTGATACCATCATTTTTTTCATTTCATCATAGCTATACCCAAACATTTTTAAAGCATGTCTATTTATGCCTTTTATATTGCCATCTAAGTCAGAGGTTATTATCCCCATGGGAATGGAGTCTATAATTGTTTCAATGTATTTTTTGGATATCATTAACTGGCTACTAAATTCTTCTATTTCAAATATTTTTTCTATTGCTTTAGTAGCTGCTACTACCATTCCAAGAGTATGTGGGTGAACAGATTCCGTATATCCTGTAAGGTCAAGACTACCTATTATTTCGCCCTTATTGTTCAAAATTGGGCTGGCAGAACAAGTCCATCTGTGATAGGCCGTTATATAATGCTCTTCTCCTGTAACCTGTACTGGCCTCTTTTCATATAATGCTAAGCTCATGGCATTTGTGCCTATATTAGCTTCATCCATAAAAGCACCAGGAATCATCTTTAAATCGAAAGCTTCCGATAGTATCTCCTCATGACCTATAACACTTAATATGCAGCCTTCTGAATCTGTAAGTATAGCAAAAAAACTCTCTCCCTTTAAAATACTATAGAGTTGATTTATTAGTGGCTCAGAAATAATTATTAGGTCTTTATTCTTTAATAATCTCTCTTGCAATTCCCCGTCACATATGATTCTATTGCTAACTCTTTGACTTCTTTTGATGCCATTTTTTTTGCTTCTTTCATGTGATGAAATTATATACTCTTTTTTAACATCTCCTGTTATAGCATTCATATCTTTCATCCTCTACCCTAAATTGCTTTATTCTCTAAGAAGCACTTCATCTCCAACTCTAACTCTTCCTCCAAGTATTACCTTTGCAAATACAACTCCATATCTAAGGGAACATGCCTCTGTCCTTTTTACAATATTGCAATCTAAAAAGCATCTTTTTCCTATAGCTGTAATTTGAAAAATACTTTCGCCTATGACGAGCTCTCGACCACAAACAAGTTTACTTGCATCTAAACCCTGTACAGTCAAATTTTCATAAAATTTTCTAACACATAATCCATCAGCCTCTATAGTCTCTATCCTGTTTCTCCCCTCAGCAGAAAACAAGGTTACTTGTCTATCTCCTGAAAATGAATGCTTATCTCCTATGAGTCCATGATTTTCTTTAAACACCCCTTCTTCAACTGACCTGAGAGTCATTTCTTTTGGGTCACATAGATATATGGCTGTTACTTTCCCAATTATAGTAGCTTGCTTAAAATCCAATTCCATAGATTTATAACACCTCAATAATGTCCCCAGGTCTAACTACTCCGCCTTTTATAACTTTAGTAAATATTCCTTCCTTTGGCATTACACACTTACCTACTTGCTGTGCAATAGCACATCCAGTATGACACTCTTTTCCTATTTGGGTTACTTCCTGAATAGTTTCCCCTATCTTCATTCTAGTTCCTACAGGTAGCTCATATAATATGATACCTTCTGTAGTTATATTTTCTGCAAAACTGCCATGGTCTAGCCCATCTATTCCAAGAGCCTTCATTTTATTAAAGCTTTCTATACCTAATAGGCTTACTTGTCTATGCCATTTTCCAGCATGTGCATCTCCCTCTAGTCCGAAGTCTTCTATGAATACTCCTTCTTTTATAGGTTTTTTTACAACTCCCTTTTTCTCACTAATATTTATATCAAGTACCTTGCCTATTTTACTCATTATGGTGCCTCCTTAGTTATTTTAAAATATCAATTAAATATCAGTTTTAAAGCTAGAGATATTTATAAACATAAAGAAATAGCTATTATCCAAATTCTTAGAAAATTTTATTAGTTAATTGCAATAATAAACTAATCCTCTTTTCTAATATATTCTCCTGACTTACCACCAGATTTTCTTATAAGCTTTATATCTCCTATTACCATGTCCTTGTCTACAGCCTTACACATGTCATATATAGTTAATGCAGCAAGAGAAACAGCAGTTAATGCCTCCATCTCTACTCCTGTTTTGCCGACAGTCTTAACTTCTGATTGAATCTCTATACTATCTTCTAGAATGTTGAAGCTTATATCTGCACCAGTTAGGAAAATATTATGACACATGGGAATAAGGTCACTTGTCTTTTTTGCTCCCATTATTCCACCAATCTGAGCTACTGAAAGAACATCACCTTTTTTTATTAGCCCATCCTTTATCATATTGATAGTTTCTTTTTTCATTTTAATATTGCCTACAGCCACTGCAACTCTCTTTGTATCATTCTTTTCGCTGACTTCCACCATATGGGCTCTACCACTTTCATTAAAATGTGTAAACTTCATCTTAGCCTCCTATTTGATACATACTATCAGTTATATACTGACCGTCCTCTAAATGATGTGCTTCTGGTTTTTGTTTAATAGCGTTTAATATGATTTTCTCTATATCTTCTCCTTGTCTTAGCTTGTCCTTTAAGTCAATTTCTTCATTTGAATGTAAACAAAGCTTTAACTTACCTTGAGATGTTAGTCTAACCCTATTACAATAGTCACAGAACTTACATGATATAGGATTTATAATACCTACTCTTCCTTTTGCACCTGGCAGCTTATAATAAACAGCAGGTGATGATGGGTCTAGTCTTTCTACACTCTTTAATGTATTTACTTTATCTAATATTACTTCGTTGGAAACAAAGTTTTCCTCAGCCCATTTTGAAGCTTCCCCTACAGGCATGAGCTCTATGAATCTTACGTCTATTTCATCTGCTCTTGTTAGATTAACAAAATCCTCTATTTCATTTACATTGAATCCACCAATTAAAACAGTATTTATTTTTATAGGAGTAAGACCTACTGATTTAGCTACATCGATACCATCTAAAACATCCTTTAGCCTTCCACCTCTAGTGATTTGAGAATATTTCTCTTCATCTAATGTATCCAAGCTTATGTTTACTCGATTAAGTCCTGCAGACTTTAAGTCTCGTGCATATTTTTTTAAGAGAATACCATTTGTAGTCATGGCTAAATCCTTTATTCCATCTAGGTTTCCTAGTTTTTCTACCAGATTAACAAACCCTTTTCTTGTAAGTGGCTCTCCACCAGTTAACCTGATTTTATTAATTCCTAATGAAACAAATACTTTAGCTATCTCATATATCTCTTCTAGTGATAGAATGTCTTTGTGTTCAACCTTACATATGCCTTTTTCAGGCATACAATATTTACATCTTAAGTTACACAAGTCTGTTACAGATATACGAAGGTAATTAATACTTCTTCCAAATGAATCCTTCATCTATTCACCTACTTTTCTTAGTCTTATGCTAATAATCATAGTGTAGCGGTATTTTAACATTAGTATAACGATAGTGTAGCAAGCATAGCAGTAGTTAAACGGTTATGTCTACAGCTTAGCTACTGTCACCTACTGGTTTATTAAAATTATCTGTCCAGTTTGCTCAAGCTCATAGCCTCCAAGTACCATAACTCTTTCTTTGAATTCATCTGATTTTATTGTTTCAATGAATTCTTTAATTCTTTCATCATTTAAGGATTCTTGTGTGACTAAAAAGTCATAATCCTCATAACCTACACTTACAAATTCTAGATCTAATGCTTTTGCAGCAGAATAAATCCCTAGGCCTGTTGTAGCAGAGCCTGTCTTCACCGCTGTAGCCACTGCCATATGTGTAGTCATTTCTCTATCATAACCTTTTATGTCAGCAGAGTCTATATTATGTTTATTGAGAAAGTAATCTAGTAGTATTCTAGTCCCTGCTCCTCTTTGTCTGTTTACAAAAACTATATCTTTTCTTAGCAAGTCTGTAAAGTCTTTTATTCTATTTTTGTTTCCTTTCTCTACAATAAAACCTTGAAGTCTTTTAACACCTTTTATGATAGCCATTTTATTTCCCGGGAAATATTTTTTTACATAGCTTATATTATACTCTCCAGTATTCACATCAAGTAGATGAATTGGTGCTATATGACATTCCCCTCTTCTCATGGCCAATATTCCACCCATGCTTCCTACATGTCCTGAAACAAGCCTGATCATATCTGCAATTATATCCATAATCAAATCATGACTTCCTATAGAAACTAAAGTTTCTTTAATATTACTTAAAGGCTTTAGTAGTTTAACATCAACTTCATCTCCAGCTTCTATGCCTTCAAGATTACGAGGGATTACAGCGATGCCATCAGCCTTAACTAAGCTCATAGTGACACCTGCTCCTCCTGGTAGTGGAGTGGCCACTAGCTTATTATTTACATACCCTAAGTTTACCCTAATTAATTCTCTATTTTTTAATGAGGAAACTATTCTCTTTGATACAGTTGCTTTGACTATTTCTTCTTTTTCTTCTTCAAGCCCTATATGTTTTAATATTAAAGGCTTAACAAATGTATCAAAGACTAAATAAGCAGAAACTGGATATCCTGGGATTCCTATGACAGGTTTGCCTTTAACTACTCCAAGAATTGTAGGCTTACCTGGTTTAAGGGCGATTCCATGAACTATTACTTCTCCAATTTCCTCTATTATCTTTACAGTATAGTCCTTCGTTCCTGCAGATGAGCCTGCATTTACTAATAATATATCATTCTCCTCTATTCCTTTAAGTATTGAATTCTTAAGAAGCTCATATTCATCTTCTACTGGTCCATATCTATTTGGAGTTCCACCATACTCTAATATTAATCCTTCAAAAACTCTAGAGTTAGAATCTAGTATTTTACCTATGGTCAAACTATTAATATCGTCTATTATCTCTGTTCCTGTTGGTATAATTCCAACCCTCGGTCTTTTATACACCTTTAAGGTTTGAATTCCACCTGATATAAGAGCTCCTATGTCTATAGGTCTTATTTTATGTCTTGATGGTATTATCATTTCTGTAGCTACTATATCTTCTCCTATAGGTCTTATATGCTGCCAAGGGTGAGCCGCTTTAAGAATCTGAACCTTACTGTCACCTAATTCTATTACATCCTCTATCATAATAACTGCATCAAATGGTTCAGTTACTGGATTGCCTGTATTTATATAAATAAAGTCTTTATTTAGCTCTAACACTTTAGGATTTACATCACTAGCTCCCTCTGTGTCTTTAGATTTTACTAATATTCCGTCCATTGCTGCTGCATTATAATGTGGAGATGAGGTTTTTGCATAAATTGCTTCATAAGTTATTCTTCCTAAAGCTTCTAGAACTTGAATTTCTTCGTGTTCAAATTCTTTAGCTAGCCTTTCATAATATAGTCTTCTGGCTTCATCAACATCTGTATTACCTATATAAATACTTCTATCTTCCTTTTTCAATAGTCTCCCTCGCTTTCTATCATTCTACCTTAACTCGAAACATAATAGAAATATTAAGCGAACTTCAGATTAAATCTACAACTCTTAGCGAGTGTAGATTTATAATCCATTAAGTATCTACGCTTATGTTTCTTAGCATTTCTTTATCTAGCAAACTATAAGAAATATACCTCTCTTATCTCTCCTTTTAATATCCCTTCTTCATGTGGCTTTAGTACAATATATCCATCTGATTTAGAAAGTAATGTAATCATTCCCGACTTCCCAAAAGTTGGTATTGCATATGTTTTTCCTTCTCTTTCTACCACATTGACCAATTGATATGTTTCTTTTCCTGGTGATGAGGGAAAATTGAAATCAAGTATTGCAGTAGTTTTGCTAACTTTATCTTTTATATTCAATAAATTTCTTATGAAATACTCTATAAATACCTTGAAAACAATTATTGAAGAAACAGGATGTCCCGGCAGTCCAAATATTGCTTTCCCTTTTCCTTCTCCTATAATTGTAGGCTTTCCTGGTTTTATAGATACTCCGTGCACAAAAACACCTTTACCGTCAAATGAATTTATTACCTTGCTAGTATAATCTCTAGTTCCTACTGAGCTTCCCCCAGAAATTATTACTATGTCTGAGACATCAAGTGCCTTTTCCACACTTCCTCTTAACAGTTCAAAGTCATCTCTCACAATGGACCTACCAGCAACCTTACCACCTAACTTCGTAATCAAAGAATGAAGTGCATAGCTATTTATATCTCTCACTTTTCCCATAGTGAGTTCTTCCTCTAAGTCTACTATTTCGTCACCAGTTGAAATTATAAAAAATCTAGGCTTTTTATATACCTTTATATTTGATACACCAAGGGCTGCTAAAACTCCTATATCTTGAGAAGATAATCTTTTTCCCTTTTCAATTATTCTCTCTCCTATTTTTATGTCATCACCTTTTAATATAACATTCTCACCAACTGATAGAGGTCTATATACCATTAAGGTTGAGTCATCAAGTTTTTCTGCATATTCAATCATTATTACTGCATCTGAGCCTTCTGGTACCATACCGCCTGTAGGCACATAAATAGCCTCACCGTTGGATAACTTTATATTTGTTTCTTCACCCATTCTAATTTCTCCTAAAAGAGTTAAGAAGCTTGGAATAGATTCACTTGCTCCATGGGTGTCAGAGCTCTTAACTGCATATCCATCTACTGTTGAACGGTTGAACTCAGGTACATTTTCTTTAGCTACTATATCCTCAGCAAGTATTCTATCTGTTGCTTCTAGTATATTAATCTCTTCTATTTCAATACTATACTCGTTAAAAGCCTCTAGCATCATTTTCCTTCCAGCTTCAACTGAAACTACATTGAAAAAGTCCATTCTAATAGGTCACCCTTCCCTTTTCAAGATAAATAATATTGTCACATATTCTATTTGACTGCTCTAGATTATGTGTAACAATTATAACCGTTGCTCCTGTTTCCCGATTAAAGTTTAATATTTCTCTTTCTAAAACCTTAATGGATTCTGGATCTATATTTGATGTAGGCTCATCTAGTAATAAAAGCTCAGGTTCAAACACTAGTGCCCTTGCCAAAGATACTTTTTGTGATTCTCCTCCAGAAAGTAAATGTGCCTTTTTATCTCTAAGTCCTTCAATCCCTAACCTACTGATTACTTTATTGACTCTGTTTTTTATATCTTCTTTATTAAATTTTCTAATTTTTAAAGGATATTCAATGTTTAGATAAACTTTTCTTTTAAAAAGATAGGGTTTTTGTGAAACTAATGTCATCCTGTCATATGGTTTCGAATTAATGACTGATTGGTCATACGATACTGTACCCGTATATTCATCATCCAGTCCTGCGATTATGTTAAGCAATGTACTTTTACCAGAGCCATTAGGACCAATTATCCCTGTTATTTTTCCTTTTTCTATTTCTAGCTTTTCTATATCTAGTACTAGTTTATCATTGTAATATTTTTTTATATTATTTATAGATACTTTCAAATTAATCCTCTCCTTGATAGGAGTATATTATGCTATTTACCCCAAAAGAAATTATTAAAAGCACAATTCCTAAAGCTATTGCCATAGGATAATCTCCCATAGAATTCATCATTGAAATAGTTGTTGTAATAACTCTTGTATGGTTTTTTATATTTCCTCCAACTATCATAACTGCTCCAACCTCAGATATGGCTCTTGAAAAAGCTGTTGCAATATTAACTAAGATATCTACTTTTAGTTCTTTTATTATAAGTATTATTATATCAAGCTTCCCTGCACCTAAAGTTTTTCCTACCTTTTCAATAGTCTTTCCACGGTTTTTTGAAAGACTGTATGTTAGCCCAATTATTAGAGGAGTTACTAATAATGTTTGAGCAATTATCATAGCTGTAGGAGTATATAGTAAGTCAAGAAATCCTAATGGCCCCTTTCTTGAAAGTAATATAGCAACTACCAATCCCACTATTACTGAAGGAACACTCATCATTGTGTATACTAATCTTGAAAATAGGCGTTTACCTTTAAACTCCTTTATTCCTAAATAAATACCTAAGGGTATAGATATTATTGAAGAAAGAATAGTAGATAAAGAGGATACAAATAATGATAATAATATTATCTTATATACTTCTTTATCTAAACTTATTAGTAAGTATCCTGCTTCTTTAAAACCATTTAAAATATAGTCCATTTAATTCTCCCCTTTGTAAAAATCCTAGCATAGCATTGTTTGCTACATACCATTGCACTTTCCTTGAGCTATGCAGTTCCGACTCTAAGCTAGGCAAGCATGAATCCCTAAAATAATTATTATAGAAAAATAGCCGCATGCTGCCAGTGAGGCTAAGCATGCAGCTAGTATAACTTCTTATAGCTCTTAATTATACTACTTGAGTAAATAACTTTTATATTATTTTAGCTTATAATATATGATTTCAATTTTTACTTTCCATTAGGTACGAATAATGGCATTCCATACTTATCTACACCAAATTCACCTATTAGTTTTTGTCCTTTTTCAGACAACATCCAATCCATAAATGCTTTTGCTCCCTCAGCATTTATTTTATCACTTTTTTCTGGGTTTACTGGTATTATACCATATTGATTAAATAAATTCTCGTCTTTTTCTATTATTATATCAAGATCTAATGTATCTCTTAAGCTAAGATAAGTTGCTCTATCTGTTAATGTATAACCTTGTTTTTCTGAAGCTATTTTCAATACATCGCCCATTCCACTACCTGCTGATAAGTACCAATCTCCTTGTGGTTCTATGCCAGCTGTTTTCCATATTTCTAATTCTTTCTTATGAGTACCTGAATCGTCACCTCTTGAAACAAATTTAGCTTGGTTTTCAGAGATAGTAGTTAAACCTGTAAGAATATCATTTGGTGAATTTTCCTTTAACTTTAGAGGATCGTCTTTTGGTCCAACTAGTATAAAATCATTATACATTACATCATGTCTTTCAGTACCATGACCTTCTTTAACAAACTCTTCTTCTGATGCTTTAGCATGTACAAGTAGTATATCTGCATCTCCATCTTTCCCCATTTGAAGAGCTTTACCAGTTCCTACTGCTATAACCTTAACTTCTATACCTGTATCTTCAGTAAATTTAGGAAGCAAATAATCTAAAAGTTTACTATCTTGTGTACTAGTAGTTGTAGAAAGTATAATACTTCCACCTAATTTTTCTTCGTTATCATTTCTATTGCCATTAGATTGATCTACGGAATTTTCAGGTTGATCTGTAGATTTAGGTGTACATCCAACTAATAAAGAAAATACAAGTAAGATACTTAAAGAAATTAACAAAAACTTTTTCATGAGTATTTTTTCCTCCTTTTATTATGTAGTTTTTTTAACCGCAATTTCCGAATGCAAATTTATTTGTGACTACCCTCCATAAATTCGGTGATTGGGATATTTGACCTGCTAATCACTTCCTGATAAAAGAATTCAACAAGTAGGGATAAGTCGTTTACCGCAATCTCATAATTTAAATTTATTGGCTCGCTATCACTCGCATAAATTTGATTCTCCTTGCGTTTGACCTACCTACGATTCTTTTAAAAAGGCATTCAAATCAATCGAGTTAGGTCATTAGCAGTCAAATAACTAAATCTGCTAACTCCCTTCGGTCGTTCAAACTTGGTGCTTGATACATTTGACCTACCAGCAATTTCTCGATTAAAGCATTCGAAAAGTTAGGTTAGATCATAAAAAAAGACAGTCCCAAAAAGGACTGTTTTAAACTAGTGGCAAAACATTAAATTTTACCAACAGGTTAAAACTTTCCTTTCCAAATACGGGAGGCACAAGAATTTCTCCTTATACCCATCGGCTAGACTTCATGGTCAACATTGACTTTAGAAGTTTAAGCTCGGAAAATTTGAGTAGATATTCATTTTTTCTCCTCTGGCAAAGCCTATGAGGGTTATATTTAATTCTCTTGCTAATTCTACTGCAAGACTAGTAGGAGCTGCTCTAGATACTAGTATAGGAATTTCTCTTTTTGCAGTCTTTATAAGCATTTCAGACGATATCCTTCCACTAACTAGAAGTATCTTGTCTGTTAAGGGGATATCCTCCACTAATGCTCTTCCTAGTACCTTATCTAATGCATTATGTCTTCCTATGTCTTCTTCAAAGATAAGTATATCATTAAAGCTACATAGGGCACAACTATGAACCCCTCCTGTATTTAAAAAAAGCTCTGAGTTTTTACTAAAGGCTTTTACAAGGTTCTTTATTTCATCTAAGGTTATAGTTAAGTAATTATTTATCTTCTTAGACTTAAAGGAATCTAATACATTATAAAACAGTGTACCCTTACCACAGCCTGATGTAATAGTTCTTTTCCCATACAGTTTTTCTATTAATGAGCTTTTATTTTTTAACTCAACATAAGAAAGACCTTTTTCTTCGTCTATTTTTAGATTAACAATGTCTGAAGTAGAACTTATAAAACCTTCTGAATAAAGAAAACCTACAGTCAAATATTTAAGAGATTTTGGACTACATAGTAGTGTTATAAATTCTTCATCATTTATAAATATAGTAAAAGGATATTCTGAAACTACTATGTCTTCTTCTTTTAATATATTGTCACCCTTCACTCTTATTATATCTACTTTTTTTGTATCATTCATAGGATTTACCTCTTTATTCATTAGCAATTTTAATCAAATAGTTATTTAAGTCTTCCTTTGTATTGAGATTCAAAAACATATCCCAATTAGGACTAAACCTTCTAGCCTCTTCTTCACTTATATAGTATACATCCACCTTCTCTAATAGTGAATTAATAGATCTATTACCACTAAAAAGATGCTTCTCTATTTCAATTTTGAGTTTTTTAGAATAAAAAGCATTAAAAGGCTCTATCCAACTACCAAATCTAGTAATACAAGCAGAAGTATCTATGCATCTAATACTATTCTTCATATATCTTATATAATCAAAATTTATATTAGGCATGTCACATGCTAGAAAGTAGGAAAATTCATTTGAAGCCATGGTTAATCCTGCATGTATGCCGCTTAACGGGCCTCTTCCGACTATTATGTCACTAATTATCTTATCCCCAAGCCCCTTATAGCACTCAGGTCTATTAGTTACTATAATAATCTCATCAAACTCCTGGTTGAGTTTCATTATGAGACTATCCATAAGTCTTCTTTCATTAATTTTCAGTAGTTGCTTATCAAAGCCCATTCTAGAACTTTTACCACCTGCTAGTATGACAGCAGTACCAAACTTCTTCATATATATCACCTATCTAGCACATTCACCTGTTTTACCTGTTAATATCTCAAGACCATGATGTATACTATCAATAATATATTCTAAAGATTCTCTTACAGCCTTTGGACTTCCAGGCAAATTAACTATAAGTGTCTCTTTTCGTATTCCTGATGCTGCCCTTGATAGCATAGCTCTTGGTGTAATACTCAAACTATAGTATCTAATGGCTTCTGATATTCCTGGAGCCATTCTATCACATACCTTAATAGTTGCTTCTGGAGTTACATCTCTTTTACTAAATCCAGTACCACCTGTAGTTAATATTAAATCTAGCTTCAGTTCATCTGACATATGAACCATTTCTCTTGATATACTGTCCTCATCGTCTGGAAGAATAACATACCTCTCAACAGTATACCCCTTTTTCTCCAAAATATCAGAAATAACCTTACCACTTAAATCTTCTCTTTCACCTTTTGAGCCTTTATCACTGGCTGTAATTATTCCAACTCTAAACATTTTTATCCTCCCCAAGGAAGATTCATATATTCCTTCATTCTTCTGTCATATTCAGATTTGAATAATCTTTCATGACCATCTTCCCACTCAGCTAATTTATTGAATAAAGTTTTTGCTACTTCATCGTCAGCACTTTCTGCTGCTTTTCTATAGAATTCCGCATAATCTCTTTCAATTAAATAAGCCATCCTTAGCACAGTTAAATCTGGAATATCAGATTCCATTAAAGTCTCAGCTATATGTTCAGACTTTTCTCTAGACTCAAAAATATTTTTTTCATCTCTATTAAAGCCCTCTGACTTAATATTAAATGAGTCTGTTTCAAGATATTCCTCTAATTGTTCTTTTATGAAGTTGTAGTGCTCCATTTCTACATCTGCTAAATCTAAAAATAGCTTTCTTGTAGTTGGATTATTAAACTTTTCTGCTTTTTCTTTGAAAAAATTATATCCATCAAGCTCCATTTGCATAGCATATTTCATTATTTGCTCATACTTTTTCATAGACATCTCAGCTCCCTATCTTTTGAATTTTAACAGCAGCCACTTTAAGCTCTGGTATTTTTGCTATTGAATCTAGTTTACTATTAGTTAGGTAGTTAGCAGCACCTTCAGCAAAGTGGAATGGCATAAATAGTACATTTTCTTCTATTATATCAGTTACCTTTGCTGTTGTAGTTATTTCTCCACGTCTTGAAGCTAACTTTACCTTTTCTCCGTGAGATATTCCAAGCTTAATAGCTGTCGCTTCATTTATTTCAACATAGGATTCAGGAGCTATTCTATTTAGTCCTTCTACTTTACCTGTCATAGTTCTAGTATGATAGTGATACAATATTCTTCCTGTCGTAAAGATAAATGGATACTCTGAGTCAGGAGTTTCAGCACTTACTGTATAATCTATTGGCATAAATAAGCCTTTACCTCTTGCAATAGAAGCCTTATGAAGATATTTTGTACCAGGATGCTCTTTGTCTGGACACGGCCACTGAATGCCAACTTTCTCTAATCTATCATAGCTAATACCCGCATATGATGGAGTTACACTAGCTATTTCATCCATTATTTCTGACGGATGGCCATATTTCTTATTATATCCTAGTTTATTCATTATCTCCATAATTATTTGCCAATCTGGTTTAGATTCTCCAACAGGATTTATTGCTTTTCTAATTCTTTGAACTCTTCTCTCAGTATTAGAAAACGTTCCGTCCTTCTCTGCAAATGATGCGGCAGGAAGTACTACGTCAGCAAGCTCTGCAGTTTCAGTTAGGAATATGTCCTGAACTACTAGAAAATCAACATTATTTAGAGCTTTTCTTACATGGTTTATATCTGGATCAGAAACCATTGGATTTTCTCCCATTATATATAGAAATTTAATGTTTCCATGCTCTGCCCCATCTAAAATTTCAGGTATAGTTAAACCAATTTTATTTGAAAGTTTAGCATCCCATGCTTTTTCGAACTTTTCTATTACTTCTGGCTTGAATACCTTTTGGTATCCTGGTAAATCTGATGGTAATCCACCCATATCACAAGCACCTTGAACATTGTTTTGTCCTCTAAGTGGATTTACTCCCGCTGATTCTTTTCCTATATTCCCACATAGCAGTGCAAGGTTTGATATAGACATAACAGAATGTGTCCCAGTAGTATGCTGTGTAATACCCATTGCATAATATATGCCTGCTTTTTCTGCTTCTGCATATATTAAAGCAGCCTTAATTATGTCTTCTGCTCTTACTCCACAAATTTTTGCAACTGCTTCTGGTGTATAATCTTTTACAGCTTTAACTAGTTCTTCATAATTTTCTGTTCTTTCTTCTATATAGGCCTTATCCTGTAAACCTCTTTCTATGATTACATTCATCATAGCATTTAGTAGTGCAATGTTTGTTCCTGGTTTAATTTGAAGATATACATCTGCATAATCAGCTAGTTCTATTCTTCTTGGATCTGCTACAATTAGTTTTGCACCTTTTCTTTTAGCTCTCTTAATCATAGTACCTATTACGGGGTGGTTCTCAGTGGTGTTAGAGCCAATTACAAACATGGCATCAGTATTTAGTATTTCCTGAATGCTATTTGTCATAGCACCACTTCCTAATGTAGTTGCAAGACCTGCAACTGTTGAGGAGTGTCAGAGGCGCGCACAGTGGTCTACGTTATTAGTTCCTATCACCGCTCTAAATAGCTTCTGGAATAAATAGTTCTCTTCATTAGTACATCTTGCAGATGTAAGACCAGCTAGTGAGTCTGAACCATGTACTTTTTTAGTTTCTTTTATTTTATCAACAATAAGCTCATATACTTCTTCCCAAGTAGCTTCTTCAAACTTTCCATTTCTTTTTATAAGAGGTGTCTTAAGTCTATCAGGATGATTAACAAATGGATAAGCAAATTTCCCTTTTACACATAATAAACCATTATTTGACGGTCCTTTAGCAGGCTCCACTCCTACTACTTTTTCACCTTTTACTATTAAATCCATTTGACAACCTACTCCACAGTAGGAGCATGTAGTTCTAACTTTTCTTGTTTCCCATAATCTGAATCTTTCCTTTGATTTAGGCTCTAAAGAACCAACTGGACAAACTGAAACACAGTTTCCACAAGATACACATTTTGAATTCACTAAGCCTTGGTCAAAAGGAGTAGTTACCTTAGTAATAAACCCTCTATCACTTAACCCAATGGCATTTGTGCCCTGTAATTCTGAACATACCCTTACACATTTGCCACAAAGTATACACTTGTTAGGGTCACTAATGTAAAAATGATTTGAATCGTCTATTGGGTAGTTTTTCTTTTCACCTTTAAAGCTTCCTTCTGTAATGTCATATTCATAACAATATTTTTGTAGACTACAAGCTCCAGATTTACTGCAAGTTAGACAATCAAGTGGATGATTTGAAATCATTAGGTTTAGAATCTCTCTTCTTGATTTCATTACCTTTTCACTATGAGTTTCTATGACCATGCCTTGCTCTACAAAAGTAGAGCAAGCAGTCATAAGGTTTCTTCTTCCTTCAATCTCCACTACACATAATCTACATGCAGCATGGGGTTCTAGTCTATCATCATGACATAAGGTAGGTATTTCTAAGCCAATTTCTTTACATACCTCAAGTATTGTTTTGCCTTCTGAAACTTCATACTGTTTCTTATTTATGGTGATAGCAACCATGACTTTTATTCCCCCTTACCATCTTTGCCTTCAACTACAGCAATCTTTTCCATGATATCCGTTAAGTTTAATATGTTGATCCAGTTGTCTTCGATGAACTTTCCATCTTGCTTTGTAAAAGGCTGTTGAGGGCTATCAACATGTAATAATTCAGTGGTCAACCTTCCCTTTAAGCATAAAGGTCTACCCCCACTAGGTTTCTTAGCCTTTAGTGCAACATTTTGCCCATTCTTTTTCATGACCTCAAAGTCACAGCCATAATCACATCTGTTACATGTCACTTTTTCTGTTTCGAATTCCCATATCCTTCCTATGGATGTAGCCCTTCTATCTATAAGGGCTCCTGTTGGGCATACAGATACACATCTATTGCATGAAACACATTTAGACTCTTCTAAGCTAAAACCTGCATCTGCTACAACCCTAGTTGCAAATCCTCTCTCTGCAAATGATAGTACTTGTCTATCAGAAACTTCTGCACAGGTTCTTATGCATTTACTACATAGTATACACTTGCTGCCATCCCTTAAAATATAAGGACTAGACGTATCAGTAAATTCTTTCCTTCTTGCACCTTGGTGCTCTCTAAACTTGACATCATATCTATAAGAATATCTTTGCAGTAGACATTCACCAGCCTTTTCACAAGTTAAGCAATCATTAGGATGATTATCCAGTAATAGTTGGAGAATAGTTCTTCTCATTTTAACTACCTTTTCACTTTCAGTGTAGACAACCATCCCTTCTGATACTAAGGTAGAGCATGATGTTTGAAGCTTTGGACTTCCCTTTATCTCAACTATACATAGTCTACATGAGGATACTATTTCCAAATCTTTATCATAACAAAGGGCTGGAATTTCGATGCCAAGCTTTTCAGCAGCCTGTAGTATGGTAAAGTTATTAGGTACTGTGACTTTTTGTTCATCTATAGTCAATGTAACATAGTTCATTTCCTATCCTCCTATTTTTATCTTTTGATTATTGCATTTATTGGACAAGCTGCTTGACATGCTCCACATTTAATACATTTTTCAGAATCAATTATGTGTAGTTCTTTCACCTTTCCTGAAATACATGAAACTGGGCAATTTCTAGCACATTTTGTACAACCAATACACTTATCTGTAATATAGTATTGTAATAGTGATTGACATGCACCAGCAGGACATTTTTTATCATGTACGTGAGCTTCATACTCATGTCTGAAATATTGAAGCGTCGATAATACAGGATTCGGAGCTGTCTGACCTAGTCCACAAAGTGAAGCTGACTTTATAGTTTCAGCTAAGTTTTCAAGCTTATCTATATCTTCTGGTTCTCCTTCTCCGCTTGTTATTTTTTCTAATAACTCAAGCATTCTCTTTGTACCTTCTCTACATGGAGTACACTTACCACATGACTCTTCTACTGTAAAGTCAAGGAAAAATCTTGCTATATCAACCATACATGTATCTTCATCCATAACTATCATTCCACCAGAACCCATCATAGAGCCTAGTGCAACAAGCGTTTCATATTCTATAGGGGTATCTAAATGTTCTGCTGTAAGACATCCACCTGATGGTCCACCAGTTTGAACTGCCTTAAATGCTTTACCATTTGGTATTCCACCACCTATATCATAAATAACTTCTCTCAAGGTTGTCCCCATAGGTATCTCAACTAATCCTGTGTTGTTTATTTTTCCTCCTAATGCAAATACTTTAGTTCCTGGAGACTTTTCTGTACCTACTGCTTTAAACCATTCTGGTCCATTTAATATGATTTTAGGAATGTTCGCAAAGGTTTCAACGTTATTTATTAGTGTAGGCTTTTGCCATAATCCTTTATTGGCTGGGAATGGTGGTTTATTTCTAGGCATTCCTCTTTCACCTTCAATAGATGCAATAAGAGCTGTCTCCTCACCACATACGAAGGCACCAGCACCAAGTCTGATTTCCATGTCAAAGCTAAAATCTGTGCCAAAAATATTTTTTCCAAGTAATCCATGCTCCCTAGCTTGGTCTATTGCAATCTGTAATCTCTTAACAGCTATTGGATATTCTGCTCTTATATACACATATCCTTGGTTTGAGCCAATAGCATAACCAGCAATAGTCATAGCTTCTACAAGAGCATGAGGGTCTCCCTCTAGAATACTTCTATCCATAAATGCACCTGGATCTCCCTCGTCAGCATTACATACAACATATTTTTGATCTCCTTTCGCATCAGCAGCAAACTGCCACTTTAATCCTGTAGGAAATCCTGCTCCTCCCCTACCGCGTAAACCTGAAGCCTTAATAGTATCTATAACTTGCCCAGGTGTCATTTCAGTTATTGCTTTTCCTAAAGCCTCGTATCCATTATAGGCAATATATTCTGTAATATCTTCAGGATTAATAACACCACAGTGACTTAATGCAATTCTCTTTTGCTTACTATAAAAGTCTACTTGATTAATAGATTTGATTACGTTTTCCTCTACTGCATCTTTATATAATAACCTTTTAACTATTCTTCCTTTATATAGGTGTTCTTCCACTATTTCATCTACATCTTCAATTTTTATATGGCTATAAAAAGCCCCTTCTGGATAAACTATTACTATAGGTCCTGCTTCACAAAGTCCAAAGCATCCAGTTCTAACAACTTTTATTTCATTATCAAGTCCTCTTGCCTTTAACACTTCATTGAATTTCTCTTCTATTTTATCTGACCTTGAAGAAGTACAACCTGTACCTCCACATATCAAGACATGCGATCTGAACATTTCCATTATTTTCCCCCCTGCTTTGTTTGATTCAAATATTTTAAAGTTCATAACATATTGCCTAACAAAAGATGCTAACTATTTTAATGAATAAAATTCATTTTGCTTGTTTTTTAGATTATCATAGTCTATGTATATAGAATAGATAGTCTAAAATACTATACTAGTTCTAATTTGGATTTTGTTATTTATGATTATTAATTATTGCTTATACTTCTTAAATATTTTCTTGTGCTCCAATAGTATATTCTTTTACAATTCTATTATTTACAATATGCTCTGCAATAACTTTTCTTGCTTTCTCAGGATCCATATTTACGTAGGTAACCTTTTCCTCACCATTTCTATATACTTCAACTATGGGTTCAAGTCTACAAACGCCTATACAACCTGTTTGTGTAATAGTTACATCTTTTAGCTTTCTCTTGTTAACCTCTTCAACAAGTGCCATAAGTACAGGTCTTGCTCCTGCTGAAATACCACATGTTGCCATTCCTACTACTATTCTAGTACTTGATTCTTCATTTCTTAAGTCAATCTTTTCTAAAGCTTCTTCTCTGATTTTTTTCAATTCTTCTAAAGATTTCATAAATACACCCCCAAAGCTTTTATCAAAATTATAACTTAACTAATTTAACTATTGAATTAATTTTGTGATACTATATTTTACTCTACTATTTTTTATAATTTTCTAGTCATAAATACACATAGTAAGATGATTTAGTTTGAGTACTAGATACTTATTTTAAGTATTTCTCAAGAATCCCCTCTACCTCTTCTGCCTTCAATCTTCCATATACATCCTCATTTATTGTAATTACTGGCGCTAATCCACATGCTCCTATACATCTAGTTGCTTGTAGTGAGAATTTTCTATCTGGTGTTGTTCCTCCTACCTGAACATTAAGCTTTTCTTTTATCTTGTCAAGTATTGCTTGTGAGCCTTTTACATAACAAGCTGTACCTAAACATACTCCAATTTGATATTGACCTTTTGGTATTAATGTGAATTGTGAATAGAATGTTACTACACCGTATATCTCTGCAAGCGGTACATTTAGACCTTCAGAAATTATGGTTTGAACTTCAATTGGCAAATACCCAAATAAATCCTGTGCCTCATGAAGTACAGGCATTACTGCTCCCTTGGTATCCTTATGCTTTTCAATTATTTTTTGCAGTTCTTTTATTTTTTCTTCGTTTTGTTTCCAATCAAACTTAAAATCCATTTAATAAAACCCCCTTTTAAATTTTTTAAAAACAAAATCCCACTTTAATTTTTGTGTAAGTTTAAGTTAGCAAAAATATACAGTTGTATTCAAAATGTCCATGAAAGCAGCTAAGATTAGACAGGTTTAGGTAGGTTAAAATGATTTTTACTTCAGCTGAAAGCTTAACTTTTTATGACTAGCACATTGCAGTAGTTATTTATCATGAGTTTATTTAAATCTTTTGTTTTGATACCATTAGATATTAGTTTCACTTGTATTTTTTAGAAGGAAACCGCAGTACAAACCTTAATTTATAGACCTTGGTAACCTTCAAAAATACAAAGATATTATACATTAGTATCTAGTAGCTGTCAATCTCTCAGCCCTTCTATGCAAGTAATTTTAATCATTTTAGTATTTGTTAAGAAATATCAATAAAATGGAGGTTCTTAGAGGAAGCAATATTATCCTAATGCCTCTCTTTTAAATTTAATATTTAATAACACCTTCCATTACTATTACAGCCTGACCACCTACTTTAACAATGTCATGATTTTCTGATTCATAAATTTCACATTGTATCTTACTTGGTCTGTTCATATATTGCCCTTGATTTACAGTTAATGAGTTTGTCCTTAGCATGTTGTTTCGTTTCATATAGTATATTAATGCTCCATTGGCTGTTCCTGTAGCAGCCTCCTCATATATACCAAGTGAAGGTGCAAAGTTCCTACAATGAACCTCATTCTCTTTTGAGTTATCTAAAGTGAAAACATGCATTCCTATTGATTTTTTACTAATACAGTAATTGTCCATCTTTTCAAAATCTATTTTTAATGATTCTAATGCCTCCATATCCTTAACAGGAACAATGATATCCTTTAATCCTGTACTTATTATTTCTGGTTTCAAATCATAGCCTCTTATTCCAATTTGCTCTTTATAGATACCTAGTATATTTGATATTTTTTCTATTTCATCGACCTGACCAAAAACTTCAGGACTACCTTGATGCATTAAAACCTTAATAATTTCATCATTTTCAAAATATAACTCTACTGGAAGTAGACCGGATTTTGTTTTCTGTGTAATAAGAGCTTTGCTTCTATCTTCATTTCTAATGTATCCTTTTGTACCTAGAACATAAAAAGTAGCTATAGTAGCATGTCCACATAGAGCCACCTCACATTTAGGCGTAAAGAATCTAACCTCAAACAAGTTATTATCTAACTTTTTTACAAATGCTGTTTCTGAAAGATTCATTTCACTTGCAATTTTTTGCATATCTTGCTCAGATAGATTTTTCGCATCTGGAACTACACCAGCAGGATTACCTCCAAAAGGCCTATCTGTAAAGGCATCTACTTGATAAATTATAACCTCCATCTATGTTTTCCTCCTAAAATGAAGTTTCACTTCGTACTATTTAATAATTATATCAGAAATATGTTAGTTTACATATGGAATTAATTGTCGATGGTTTTACAAAAAGAAAAGGATTTAGATAAACTAATCCCTATGAATATATTCATTTAGTGGGATATTTATGTTTCACGTGAAACAATTTTACGAAAGCAAATAAGACCGCATGCTAAACACATGCTATATTTTTAATGATTTAACTAATTGATATCTTTTTTTGCAAGCCACATATTTTATGATGCCTAATATTTAATAAAATGTTTCACGTGAAACATTTTATTAAATATTAAGATAGATTTAAAGCAGAATGAAATTTTAAGAAAGCAACTCTAATATTCTTTCTAAATCATCATCACTATAGTATTCGATTTCTATTTTCCCCTTTTTGCTTCCCTTTGAAACCACAACCTTAGTTCCAAAAAATTTTCTTAATGATTCTTCTATTCCTAATATAATAGGGTCCTTTTCAGAAGATTTTTTGCTTTTTTTACTAGGCTTGCTTTTGTCCTTATCTTCTAAGTAATTCTTTACTAGTCTTTCTGTTTCTCTAACACTTAAGTTGTTGTCTACAATAGTCTTGCATAATTTTTTTCTAGACTCTCCATCCTCTATTGTTAATAATGCTCTACCATGTCCACTTGTAATAGTCCCTTTAGAAATCAGTTCAAGTATTTCTTTCTCTAAATTTAAAAGCCTCATCACATTAGATATATACGGTCTGCTCTTCCCTACAGCTTGTGATATTTCCTCTTGCGTTAGCTTGTATTTTCCCGAAAGGTTTTTATAGGCTAAGGCTTCTTCTATTGGATTCAAATCTTCTCTTTGAAGGTTCTCAATTAATGCAATCTGTGAAACTTCTATTTGACTTAATTCTTTAACTATGGCTGGAATTTCCTTCAACCCTGCTTTTTGAGCAGCTCTCCACCTTCTTTCGCCAGCTACTATTTCATAACCCTTATCTTGCTTTCTAACAATAATAGGTTGAATAATGCCGTGTTTGCTAATTGATGCAACTAGCTCGTCCAAGGTTTCATTATTAAAATCTCTTCTTGGTTGCTCAATATTTGGTGCAATTTGAGAAATATCAATAAATATTATTTTTTCATCATTGCTTTCAGCATCTGTAATTTCTTTTAAAGGTTCATCTGGTATCAATGCAGAGAGACCTTTACCCAGTCCCCTCTTCTTAACAGACATTTTATCACTCCTCAATATAATCTAAAAACTCATTTGCTAATTCTACATAGGCTTCTGCTCCTTTTGATTTAGGATCATACTCTATAATTGATAGACCATGGCTAGGTGCTTCAGCAAGTCTTACGTTTCTAGGAATAATAGAAGTGTAAACCTTCCCCTTAAAATACTTCTTCACTTCATCAACAACTTGTATGGATAGATTTGTCCTACCATCAAACATACTCAATACAACGCCTTCAATTTCTAAGCTAGGATTCAAACTAGATTTAACTAGCTTAATTGTGTTCATAAGCTGGCTAACACCTTCAAGTGCATAATACTCACATTGTATTGGTATAATGACACTATCAGAGGCTACAAGGGCATTAATTGTTAATAATCCTAAGGATGGAGGACAATCAATAAAAATAAAGTCATAGTTATCTTTTATAAACTCAATAGCACTTCTAAGAGTAAGCTCTCTATTTTTATTCTCAGTAAGCTCTATTTCAGCTCCAGCTAAATCAGTATTTGAAGGAACTATATTAAGGTTATCTATATTCGTAGGAATAATAGCATCCTTGATATCTGCATCATTAATTAGTACATCATAAATAGATAAGTTAATACTCCCTTTATCTACACCAAAACCACTTGTTGTATTGCCTTGAGGATCAATATCTATTACTAAAATTTTTTTTCCTAAGTTTGCTAGGCACGCACTAAGATTTACATTTGTAGTAGTTTTCCCAACGCCTCCTTTTTGATTGAAAATTGCAATAGTCTTTCCCATATCCTACACCTCGCTCTAAAGAAAACTAGTATGTTTAAAAGAAATAAATCCTATATTAACTAAACTAACATCTTACTTCTAGATATAATCCTCAAAATATATTATTTATTACATTTAAATATAATATTTTATCTTATATTAACTTATATTTCGTCAACTAAAAAAATAATCCTTCTATTATAATAGTATTATATCTAAAAACTAAATTATATTAAACACAAAAGCAAGTAAAAGATGTTTCTATTAGAGCATTAGATACTAAGATAGCTTCTACTGGAATTAACTTAGGAAGCTCTTCATATTAAAATACAAAAGTATAATCCTATAGATAAAAAAACTTAGTATATCAAATTAATATACTAAGCTAAAGTAAGAATACATCATGCATTTTTTGTCTTTGGTATTTTTACAGTAACCTCTATAAAATCCCCCAAATCCTTTTGCTCATATTTTGCATCTACTCCACTTTCTTTAATAGCAGTAAAAGCATTCCTTAATGTATTTAAATAAATCTTAAAGTTAATCATTCCTTTAATATTCTGCTTATGTTCTGGTTCCTTTTCCTTTGCTAAATCCTCAAGTACACTTTTAATTAAACTTTCCGTTTTCTTAACTGTTAAGTCTCTTTTAATAACCTTATCTAAGACACTTAGTTGCATTTCCTCATCAGGAAGCTTTAATAAGGCTCTAGCATGTCTTTCAGTTAGTCCATTCTCGATTATTGCCTTTTTTATTTCATCAGATAACCTTAATATTCTAAGTTTATTAGCTATTGTGGACTGATTCTTTCCAACCTTTTCAGCTAATTCCTGCTGAGTAAATCCATGATCATTTATTAGGCTATTGTAGCCCTCAGCTTCTTCAAGAAAATTCAAATCCTCTCTTTGTAGATTCTCAATTAGAGCAATAACAGCTGAATCCTTGTCCACAAATTTTACAACAATGGCTGGTATAGTATCAAGTTCAGCCATTTCAGCAGCTCTAAGTCTCCTCTCTCCTGCAACTAGCTCATAACTTTCTTCACCTATTTTCCTAACGCTAATAGGTTGAATAACTCCATAAGCTTTAATTGACTGGCTCAATTCCTCTAGAGCTCTTTTGCTAAAATTTTTTCTCGGTTGGTAGGGGTTAGGTTTAATAGCTTTTATCGGAATGTAGTTAATTTCATTTTCTAAGTTATTCATCATATCATCCCTCTCATGTAAGGTAAATCTACATTATGTATTCTATTTCTATATAAAAAGGTTCTTTCCTTCTATAAAAAATGGAATTTACAGATTTTCGTTTTACATAATCACCTATTTTTTTATGAATTATAACGGATTCTTCTTAATTTTACCAGACTGTCTGGGATATTTTGTCGGAGTATGACCTATTTTCTTAATGATTAACAAGCTATGAACTATATCACTCTGAGGAATTCTTATATCTATTTTATTTTCAAGTTCCCCTCCAAGTATCTTAATAGCATTTTCTGCTTCTTTTATTTCTTCACTAGAGTCTGAGCCTTTCATGGCAATAAAATATCCATTTGGTTTCACAAAGGGCAGACAATACTCTGCTAATATATTTAAAGAAGCTACTGCCCTAGATACTGCAATATCAAACTTTTCTCTATAGTCCTTATTATTTCCTAAGTCTTCTGCTCTTTCATGCATAGTTCTAATATTCTCAAGTCCTAACTCCTTTATGACTTCATCTAAGAACTTTAACCTTTTATTTAAGCTATCTAATAGAACCACTTCTAGACTATCTTCAACTATTTTAATAGGTACTCCAGGAAAACCTCCTCCTGTCCCTATATCAATAACTCTTTTTCCTTTAGTAAGCTTATCGGTTTTGAATATAGTTAGACTATCTAAAAAATGTTTTACATCTATCTCTTCATCATCTTTAATAGCTGTAATATTTATTTTTTCGTTCCATTCCTTTAAAAGAGCCTTATAAGTCCTGAATTTTTCTAGCTTATCATTTCCTATATCCAATTGAAGCTCAGATATCCCACGTACTAAGGTGTCTATGTTACTCATTATCTTCACCCCTACTTGTCTTATTAAGTCTTCTCTGTTGCTCTAAATATATCAAAAGCACATTAATATCAGCTGGGTTAACACCTGCAATTCTAGATGCCTGACCCACAGATTCTGGCTTCATTGAATTTAGCTTTTGCCTTGCCTCAAGTCTTAATCCCTTTATTTGACTATAATCAATGTCCTTTGATAGTTTTTTCCCTTCAAGTTTTTTAAATTGCTCTATTTGCCTCATCTGCTTTTCAATATAACCTTCATACTTAATCTCAGTCTCTACCTGTATTCTTATTTCTCTACTAAGTTCAGGTCTATCTGTATCTATTTGACTTAAAGAATCATAAGTAATTTCAGGTCTTTTAATAAGGTCATGAAGAGAGGTTGGCGTTTTTAATGGTGATGAGTTCAAACTCCCTAAAACCTCGTTTATTTCCTTAGTAGGAGTAACTACTTTTCCTTTAAGTCTCTCTATTTCCTTTTCCATTTGACTCATTTTATTTAACATCCTATTATATCTTTCCTCTGAAACAAGACCTATATCATATCCCTTTTTAGTTAATCTCAAATCAGCATTATCTTGCCTTAATGTAAGTCTGTATTCTGCTCTTGATGTCATCATTCTATAAGGCTCAAAAATTTCCTTAGTCACTATATCATCTATTAATACTCCTATATATGCTTCTGAACGATCTAAAATTAAAGGTTCTTTTTCATCAAGCTTAAGTACAGCATTAATTCCTGCCATTATCCCCTGAGCTGCAGCCTCTTCATAGCCAGATGTGCCATTGATTTGACCTGCAAAGAAAAGATTTTCTATTTCCTTATGTTCCAAGGATCTCTTCAACTGTGTAGCATCTATACAATCATATTCTATTGCATATGCAGTTCTCATGATTTTAGCATTCTCTAAACCAGGTATTGTTTTTAGCATCTCTATTTGAACCTCTTCAGGCAAAGTTGTAGACAGACCTTGAACGTACATTTCACAAGTATCTAAACCTTCAGGCTCTATAAAAATTTGATGCTTTGTCTTATCTGCAAATCTCATAACCTTATCTTCTATAGATGGACAATATCTAGGTCCCACACTTTCCATCTCCCCAGCATACATAGGAGATCTGTCTATATTGTCTCTAATTATTTTATGAGTTTCTTCAGTAGTATAAGTCAAATAACAAGGAACTTGATTGATTTCAAGTTTATCTGTCATAAATGAGAAGGGAATTAATTCATCATCTCCTGGCTGAATCTCCATTTTGCTAAAGTCTATAGTATCCCTATGTATTCTAGCTGGGGTACCAGTCTTAAATCTTCTCAGCTTAAATCCCAGTTCCTTTAAGCAGCTTGAAAGTCTATTTGCTGGGTAAAGTCCATAGGGACCACTTTCAAAATTAACTTCTCCAATAAAAATTCTTCCTCTTAAATAGGTTCCAGAGCAGACTATAATTACATCTGAATTATATACTGCACCAGTATTTGTTAATATTCCCTTTACCTTATTGTTTTCAACAAATATATCAAATACTTCTCCTTGTTTTAAATCTAAGTTTTCTTGCTTTTCTAATGTATATTTCATTATAGTCTGGTATTTTCTTTTGTCCGTTTGTCCTCTTAGAGAGTGAACAGCAGGTCCTTTAGAAGCATTGAGCATCTTCAGCTGTATTACTGATTTGTCAATAACCCTTCCCATTTCCCCACCTAAAGCATCAACCTCTCTTACTAAATGTCCCTTGCCAGTTCCTCCTATATTAGGATTACATGCAAGTAATGCAATAGCATCAAGACTTAAAGTAAGAAGTAAAGTCTTTTTTCCAAGTCTTGCTGTAGCTAAAGCAGCTTCGCATCCTGCATGTCCAGCACCTATGACTATTACATCATATTTTCCTGCAAAATATTGATAATTGCTTTTCATTAAAAGGATTCCTCCTACTTTTGATTTGATTCTTAATTATTTACCTATACAAAACTCTGAGAATATTTTGTCTATAATATCCTCTCCAACTGTATCACCAGTTATTTCACCAAGGTTTTGCCAGCAATTCTTGATATCAACCTCTATACAATCAACAGGCATACCTGAAGCTAAAGAATTAAGTGCATCCTCAATATTATCCTTAGCCTTTAAAAGCTGATCTCTATGTCTCACATTAGTTATTATTGTATTATCACTTATTTTCACTTCAGTGGATAGGAACATGTCTTCTATAGTCTCTTCTAAATTATCTATGCCTTCATTCATTGATATAGCTGTATTAATAATCTTCTTATTAGGTAGGTGTTTTATTATATCTTCTTCATTAAGCTTACTAGGAAGGTCAGATTTGTTCAATAAAATTATAGCTTTTTTATCTTTAACTAAGTCGATTATATCGTAATCCTCCTCAGAAAGCTCTTTAGATGTATCAAATACTGTTATTACTAAATCTGCTTCATTTAATAACTCTTTAGCCCTATCTACCCCAAGCCTTTCTACTATATCCTCTGTTTCCCTTATTCCAGCAGTATCTATTATTTTCAATGGTACTCCCCTAATATTAGCGTATTCTTCAATAACATCTCTAGTAGTTCCAGGAATATCCGTAACTATGGCTCTATTTTCTCTTAGTATAGCATTCAACAAGGAGGATTTACCTACATTTGGTTTACCTAATATTACTGTCTTCAGGCCTTCTCTAAGTATTTTACCTGTATAAACTGTACTTAAAAGACTATTTATCTTATCAAGCACTAAATTGCCTTGCTCCTGTAGGCTATTATATGTTAGGTCCTCTACATCATCCTCTGGAAAATCTATAGAAGCTTCTACATGTGCAAGCATACCTAAAAGAACCTTTTGAAGCTTTTTAACCTCGCTTGAAATACTACCTTCAAGTTGATTTAGCGAAACATCAAAGCTAGTGTCTGTCTTAGCACTAATTAAGTCCATCACTGCTTCTGCTTGTGAAAGATCTATTCTACCATTTAAAAATGCTCTCTTAGTAAACTCTCCTCTTTCTGCAAGCCTAGCACCATTTTCTAATACTACTTCAAGTATTCTTCTAACAGGAATGACTCCCCCATGGCAATTAATTTCGACTATATCTTCCTTAGTGTAAGTATAGGGAGCCTTTATGTATACCACTAAAACTTCATCTATTTTTTTGCCATCCTTAGGATCATAAACATATCCATAATTAAGCTTCCTCTCCTCACATTCTCTAAGGCTTAATTCCTTTTTATTTTTAAATATTTTATCCCCAACGTCAATAGCATGTTTCCCGCTTATTCTAATTATTCCTATTCCAGCCTCTCCTGGTGCAGTAGCTATTGCAGCAATTGTATCAAAATCCAAGCTTATCACCTCATTCACTCTGTATAAATCATAGCAATATTTATTTTGTGCATTATTAGTATACCAAAAAAAGCAACTACATAACACAAAACCCAGTACTTTTATACTGGGTTTCAATCTAATACTTAAATTCTATTACAACTCTCCTATATGGTTCTTCACCTTCGCTATAAGTCCTTATATTAGAGGTGTTTTGTAAAGCTGAGTGAATAACTCTTCTTTCATAAGGATTCATTGGCTCAAGCTTAACAGTTCTTCTAAATGTTTTTGCTTTATCAGCCATCTTATGAGCTAACCGAATTAGTATTTCTTCACGTTTTGCCCTATAGTTTTGTATATCAACTAAAACTCTTAAATATTTCTCCCTGTCTTTATTTACAACAAGACTTAAAAGGTATTGTAATGAATCTAAGGTATTTCCTCTCTTACCAATAAGAATTCCCATATCAGAATTAGATAGATTTTCAATATTTACTAATAGGTCTGTGTCCTTCTTTTCAACAGCTATTGTCCCGGATATATTCATCTTTTCTAATAATGAGTTCAAAAAGTCTTCAGTTATAGATATAGGGTCATTTGTAACTGTAACTTTAACCTTAGCTTCCTTAGTACCTAAAAAACCAAAAAGTCCTTTACTGGGTTCTTCTAGAACTTCAACAAGAACATCTTCTTTCACAGTATTAAGCTCTGATAATGCTAAGTTAATAGCTTCATCAACTGTCTTTGCTGTTTTCACCACAGATTTCATATTACTTTAATTCCTCCTTGATTTTACCCACGGATCTATTAGTAAAATATTGCTGTACTATTTGAAATAAGTTACTTACTGTCCAATATAGAGTAAGACCTGCGGCATATTTTGAACCTATCCATAGTATAAAAAACGGCATTATAATAGTCATAGTAGTTTGTGTAGATTGTGCTTGACTATCTGCAGCCACTGGCTGAGCAGCTGTCATCATTTTACTTTGTAGATATGTTGTTAGAGCTGCTAATATAGCTAGTATAGATATATTTATATTAAATAATCCAAGTTTTAAACTATAAATAACATCTGGTTGGGCAAGATCTTTGATCCATAAAAAACTTCTCGCAATTCCTTCATAAGTTGCAATATCACTGAATACATAAGGGACTGGAGACTGCATTACCCTAAAATAAGCTATAATAATAGGAAATTGTATTAATAATGGAAAACATCCACCTAATGGATTTACATTATGCTCCTTATAAAGCTCCATTGTTTTTTGATTTAAAGTCTGTGGATCATTTTTATATTTCTTGTTTAGTTCCTGAATCTTAGGTTGTATTTCTTGCATATTTTTCATAGACTTTGTTTGTTTAAGTGTAAGTGGCAATAGTAAGAGCTTAAAAATAATTGTAGTAATAATAATGGCAAGTGAATATGCTGATAGCTTAGGTAAATCTAATCCTATAGAAATCATCATATCAAACACAAATTTAAGTAACTTACCTAAAGGCCATGCGAAAATATCTATCATTAAATAACCCCCTCCTTACTCTAGAGGATCATATCCTCCAGGGTTAAATGGATTGCATCTTAATATTCTTTTAATACTTTTGTAACCACCCTTTATAAAACCATATTTTTTAAAGGCTTGTATGGAATACTCTGAGCAGGTCGGATGAAACCTACAAGTTCTCGGCTTCAATGGGGATATCCCCTTTTGATATAGCTTTATTAAAAATATGGCAATTCTGCTCATATTCAATCACCTTTTAATAATCAACCCTGCTAATTTTAGCAGATGCAATACGGCGCTTTCCAATTCCTTATAACCAACATCCCTTGCGCTTACCCTCGATAAAAAGATTATGTCATATCCTTGCTTCACTTTATACTCATTCAATCTGTAAGCCTCTCTAATTCTTCTTCGAACTCTATTTCTAATTACACTATTTCCAAGCTTTTTAGTAACAGCTACCCCAACTCTACTATTTTCTAATCCATTCTTTACAAAAAAAATAACTAAATACTTATTTGCAAAGGATTTCCCCTTATCATAGGTTTTTCTAAAATCTCTGTTACTTTTTAGCCTTAGTTTTTTTTCCATACAAATAACTCCTTAGAGAATTGCTTCAGAATTGAATAAAAAGGCCACATAATGCGGCCTTATGCTGACAATCTTTTTCTACCTTTAGCTCTACGTCTTCTCAATACTTCTCTACCTGATTTTGTACTCATTCTTTTTCTAAAACCGTGTTCTTTACTTCTCTGTCTTTTCTTTGGCTGATAAGTCATCTTCATACTAAACACCCCCTTCAAGTATTGCCCTTATATAAATGGTCTAGTTTTCATCTATACTCAAAAAATACAGACACTACTATAAGATTATATTAGTATACAAACTCAATGTCAAGAAATATAATTTTTTAATGTTAGCCTACATCGCTATATCTTTGATTTTAATCTTTAACTTTATAATCATAATTATCTAAACAATATTCTAAAATAATCACCTTCATTTTTAGTTAATTAATTCTCTATTTAAATTGCTAATCTGTTGATAATATAATTCCACAGTCTGTTATATCTGTGGATATCTTAATATTGCTGTTGATAATTTCATGTATTTTTGTTATTATAAATTAAAATGTGGATTATTTATTAACAAACTTATTAGTTATCAACAATTTGTGGATAAGTATGTGTATAACTTTTTCTTTTTTATAAATTGTTAACCTTACAATATTGATATTTACTAAGAAATTATTCACATTTAAAAATAAATAATTTATGTTGATAACTTCAATATATATTATCTTTTTTATTGTTATTAACACATTATTCACATTTTTTATAATTACCTTGTTGATAATTATTATTCATTTAATTTATTTCTTTTTTATTTTTTTTGTGGATAAATTTGTTTATAACGATTATGAAAGTCTAACTTCAATAGTTATTCACATGTAAAGGTTATAAAAATCAATTTATCTGACAATAATCTGTTATGAATAGGAGGGGAAAAAATGAGTTTAAAATTAGAAGAAGTTTGGGGAAGCGCATTGAAACTCATTAAAAACGAGTTAACAGAAGTCAGCTTCAATACTTGGCTAAAAACAATAGAGCCCATAACAATAAATGATAATTACATATTGCTCGGAGCTCCTAATGAATTTACTAAGGGCATTCTTGAGGCTAGATATCTCACATTAATAAAAAATGCTATAAAGCAAATTACTAATATTGATTTTGATATAAGATTCCTCATCCCAGGAGAAGATATATCTAATGATATTGGACAAACCATAGCCAGTGAAATAGTTGAAACTAACTCCTCTAGATCCCAACTAAACCCCAAATATATTTTTGATACATTTGTCATAGGAAATAGTAATAGGTTTGCACATGCTGCATCTTTGGCTGTAGCAGAGGCTCCTGCTAAGGCATATAATCCTTTATTTTTATATGGAGGAGTTGGATTAGGTAAAACGCATCTTATGCATGCAATAGGCCATTATATACTTAATCAAAACCCGAAAGCAAATGTTATATATGTAACATCTGAAAAATTTACTAATGAGCTAATAAATTCAATAAGAGATGATAGAAATGTTGAGTTTAGAAATAGATACAGAAATGTAGACGTGCTACTAGTAGACGACATACAGTTTATAGCAGGAAAAGAAAGAACAGAAGAGGAATTTTTCCATACCTTCAATGAACTCCATGCTTCAAACAAGCAAATCATCATATCAAGTGATAGACCCCCAAAAGAGATAGCTACATTAGAAGATAGACTTCGTTCTAGATTTGAATGGGGACTTACTGCTGATATTCAGCCACCTGATCTAGAGACAAGAATTGCTATTTTAAGAAAAAAAGCAAAGGTAGAAAATATAGAAGTACCAAATGATGTTACACAATATATTGCCACGAAAATTCAATCAAACATTAGGGAGTTAGAAGGTGCACTGATTAGAGTTGTAGCTTATTCATCATTAACAAATAAAGAAGTAACATTAGAACTGGCTAGTGAAGCTTTAAAGGATATTATATCTAATACTAAGCCTAAAGAAATTACTGCAAAGCTTATTAAAGAAATTACCGCAAAATATTTAAATGTAAAAGTGGAAGACTTTAGCTCTAAAAGAAGGACAAGGTCAATATCATATCCTAGACAAATAGCTATGTACCTTTGTAGAGAACTTACTGATTTATCACTACCTAAAATAGGTGAAGAATTTGGTGGAAGAGATCATACTACTGTAATTCATGCCTATGATAAGATATCTTCAGATATTGAAAATGATATAGAATTGAAACAAAAAATTAATAGTATAATAGAAGAAATTAGAGGTAATTAGTCAACAACTAATTGTTAGTAACTTGTTTATATTTTGTTGATAGAAATAATATATTTTAAAAGTATTAATTTCAGGTTAAAAATGTGGATAAAAAAGTAGGACTTGCTAACAAATTATCAACAGCATTTTTCTTTTAAATATTAAGTACTTATTAACTTATCCACATATTAACTGCCCCTACTGCTATTACTACTAATGTATTTATATTTATATATCTCATATCACATAAAGGGAGGTTATCCACAATGAGAGTTCGAATACAACAAAGAGACTTATCTAAGTGTATAAACGTGGTACAAAAAGGTATCTCTTCAAAATCTACTCTGCCTATTCTTAGTGGCGTATTATTAGAAGCACAAGAAGGTAGACTAAAGCTAACTGGTACAGACTTAGAAATAGGTATAAAATCAACTGTAGATTGTGAAATAATTGAAGAAGGTTCTATAGTAATAACATCAAGGATTTTTGGAGATATAGTTAGAAAGCTACCTGATTTACCTATAGATATATATGTAGATGAAAATAATAGTGTACACATTAACTGTGGAAATTCTAAATTCAATCTAATAGGCTTTTCTTCAATGGATTATCCACAACTACCAGAAATATATGAAGGCAGCTATTTTGAAATACCAAAGGACTTGTTAAAATCTATGATAAGACAAACAATTTTTGCAGCAGCTCAGGACGAAACGAGACCTATACTTACAGGAGCACTATTTGAAACTGATAATAATATGGCTTCCTTAGTTGCTATAGATGGCTATAGACTAGCAGTTAAGAAAGTATCTGTAAATGTAGATGAAAATATAAAAGTTGTAATTCCTGCAAAAACCTTAAATGAAGTAAACAAAATATTAGAAGATGATGATGCAGAAGTAAAAATAAGCTGTACTCCAGGTAATGTAATATTTAATTTTGGAGATACTATAATTACATCTAGATTATTAGAAGGACAATTCTTAAACTATAATGATATAATAAGAAATGAACATAAATTAAGAATTAGAGTAAAAACTAAGGATATACAAGAATGTTTAGAAAGAGCCTCCTTATTAGCGAGAGAAGGTAAAAACAACTTAGTAAAGCTTGATATTTCAGATGATAAGCTTGTAATTACATCTAATTCAGAAATAGGTAATGTATACGAGGAGCTACCTATACAATTAGAAGGAAATGACATAAAAATAGCCTTTAATTCCAAATATATTTTAGAAGGTATAAAAGCAATAGATAGCGAAGAAATAGTTATGGACATGATCTCAAATGTTAATCCTTGCATAATAAGACCCGTAGAGGATAATAGCTATACTTACTTAGTATTACCTGTAAGGCTTGCAGCTGAAGATTAGACATAAGACACCTATAAAAATAGGTGTCTATTAAATTTAGAGAGGAGTTTATGAAATGAAGGAAGTATCCATAAGTACAGAGTTTATAAAGCTTGATCAATTTTTAAAATACATTGGTGTAGCGCAAACTGGTGGACATAGTAAAGAATTAATTAAAAATGGCAATATTAAAGTTAATGATGAAGTAGCACTTGAAAGAGGAAAAAAAATCAGAGCCGGTGATAAGGTAGAAATTTCCGGGGAAGGCATTTATATTGTCAAGTAGCTAGAACATTAGACTTAATATTTTTGTGTTATTTATAATATTGTTAGATGGACTTTCTTGAAATCAAGTTCACTAAATAAAGAAATAAGTAAAACTTTCCTATTAGTTTTAAAAAATGATATAATGTATAAGATAGATATTAAGTCTTAGGGAGTGCTTCATGTGTATGTAAAAAAAATAAAGCTCATAAACTTCAGGAATTATATGAATCTTGATATGGAGCTAAATAGGACATTAAATATTTTTGTTGGAGATAATGCACAGGGGAAAACAAATCTACTTGAATCAATATATATTTGTTCAAATGGAAAGTCATATAGGACTAATAAAGACAGGGAGCTAATCAATTTAAATAAAACTAAGGCATATATAGGCTTAGATGTAGTAAAAGAACAATTTTCCAAATATATAGAAATAAAGTTTGACAAAGATGCAAAAAAAAGAATAAGGATTAATAGAGTTGAACTAGAAAGAAATTCAGACCTTACTGGTGTGCTAAATGTAGTAGTATTTTCACCAGAGGATTTGAGATTAGTAAAAGAAGGACCAAGTGAAAGAAGAAGCTTTTTAGATGGAGAAATATCTCAAATAAAGCCTAAGTATAAATATAATCTAGCAAGATACAATAAAATTCTTATGCAGAGAAATAATCTACTAAAAAGTAGACCATATGAAAGTTGTCAGAATTTATTTGATGTATGGGATACCCAGCTTTCACAAGTTGGTGCAGACATCATACTTGAAAGGTTAAAATTTATAGATAGGCTTGCCATAATATCAAAAGATATCCACAATAAGTTAACTGGTGGATTAGAGGAACTTAAACTAAAATATTTACCTTCATTTTCAGTGGATATATCAGACAGACAAGAACTACAGATGAGATTGAAAAATATTCTAGAAAATAATATAGAACAAGATATACAAAGGGGAAGTACTGAATTTGGGCCACATAGGGATGATTTAGATATAATAATTAATGATGTATCTGCAAGGACATTTGGCTCACAAGGACAACAAAGAACGGCAGCATTGTCTTTAAAATTAGCAGAGGTTGAGTTAATAAAACTTGAAGTCGGAGAATATCCAGTTCTTTTACTAGATGACGTATTTTCTGAACTTGATATAAATAGGAGGAAATACTTAATTTCAACCTTTAAAGATATTCAAATTATAATTACGTCAACAGATGATATAGACTTAGATGAACTAAATGACATAGAAAAAAAGGTGTTTTTCATTAGGCAAGGAAAAGTTATGATAGAGGGGGATATATAATTGTTTCTTCATATAGGAAAAAGTCTAATTATACCAATTAAGGAGATTATAGCTATAATAGATGCAGAATCAATAATGAAATCAGATGATACAAAGAATTTTTTAAAGATTGCAGAAGAAGAAGGATTCATTTGCGATGTAGGTGAGGACAATATAAAATCTTATATCATAACTGAAAAGCTAGAGAAGAGTAAGGAAAATTCATCAAAAATTAGAAGAAGTGTTATATACAGTTCTAATATATCTTCCAAGACCCTTTTGAAAAGGGTGGGCTTTATAGATAATATAGTGTGATTTTAGAAAAACTAACTATGTAACTATAAGATTAAAATTTAAAATACAATAGATCGAGGGACAGTAAATGCACAATAATCAAAACAATACTAATTATGGGGTTGAACAAATCAGAGTTCTAGAAGGTCTAGAGGCTGTTAGACTAAGACCTGGTATGTATATAGGTTCTACTGGTCCAAGAGGATTACATCATCTTGTATATGAAATAGTGGATAATAGTATAGATGAGGCACTAGCAGGAAGATGTGATGAGATAGGTGTTAAAATAAATAAAGATGGCTCAGTTACAGTTGTAGATAATGGAATGGGTATACCAGTAGATATACATCCTAAAACAGGAAAATCAACTGTTGAAACTGTACTTACAGTTTTGCATGCAGGAGGAAAATTTGACAGCAATGCCTATAAGGTTTCAGGTGGACTTCATGGTGTAGGTGTATCTGTAGTTAATGCTCTTTCGGAATGGCTAGAAGCTAGGGTTAGAAGAGATGGAAAAGAATATATGCAAAGGTACGAAAGAGGAGTAGCAGTAACTGAACTCAAAATAATTGGGGATGCTGATGATTCAGGAACTACCATAACTTTTATGCCAGATGCTCTAATATTTGATGAAGTTAATTTTAAGTATGAGACATTAGAGTACAGATTAAGAGAACTAGCATTTTTAAATAAAGGTGTAAAAATAGTATTTGAAGATGAAAGAGTAGAAAAGAAAAAAGAATTCCACTACGAAGGTGGTATCAATTCCTTTGTCGAGCATTTAAATAAAAATAGAGATCCTATACATGAAAAGATTATTTATTTTGAGGGAGAAAAGGATAATTGTAATGTAGAAGTAGCTATGCAGTATACAGATGATTATAGTGAAAATGTATTTAGTTATGCTAATAACATAAACACTCATGAGGGTGGTACTCACTTAATTGGATTTAGATCAGCTATTACTAGGATAATGAATGATTATGCAAGAAAAAATAATATACTTAAAGATAAAGAAGAAAATCTTGCTGGAGAAGATGTAAGGGAAGGTCTAACAGCAGTACTTTCAGTGAAATTAACTGACCCACAATTTGAAGGGCAAACTAAGACTAAGCTTGGAAACAGTGAAGTAAGAGGGATAGTAGAAAGTCTAGTTTCAGAGTATCTAAATATATTTCTAGAGGAAAATCCAAAGGAAGCAAAGAGCATTATCGAAAAGTCTTTAAGAGCTCAAAGAGCTAGAGAGGCTGCTAGAAAGGCAAGAGAACTTACTAGAAGAAAAAATGTTTTAGAAAGCTCATCTCTTCCAGGAAAGCTAGCAGACTGCTCAGAACAAGACCCAAGTAAATGTGAAATATACCTAGTGGAGGGAGATTCTGCGGGAGGTTCAGCAAAGCAAGGACGTGATAGAAAAACTCAAGCCATACTTCCTTTAAAGGGTAAAATAATGAATGTGGAGAAGGCAAGACTAGATAAGATGTTAGGCTCTGACGAAATAAAGGCAATGATAACAGCCTTTGGATGTGGTATTGGACCAGATTTTGATATAACAAAGCTAAGATATGGAAAAATAGTTATCATGACGGATGCCGATGTTGACGGAGCCCATATCAGGACTCTACTTCTTACATTCTTCTATAGATATATGAGACCATTAGTAGATAATGGTAACATATTCATAGCACAACCACCACTATATAAAGTTAAAAAAGGTAAATTAGAAAAATATGCTTATAATGATAAAGAGCTAGAAAATGTATTAGATGAAATAGGAAGAACAGGATATACGCTTCAAAGATATAAGGGTCTTGGAGAAATGAATCCAGACCAGCTTTGGGATACAACCATGAATCCTGAAACAAGAGTAATGCTTCAAGTAAATATTGAAGATGCAGTAGCTGCAGATGAAATATTTACAACTCTTATGGGAGACAAAGTAAAACCTAGAAGAGACTTCATAGAAGAAAATGCAAGATATGTTAGAAATCTTGATGTGTAGGTCTTGAGATTTTTTCAATGCATTATTAAAAGCCCACTCGACCTGAATGGGCTTTTAATAATATAATCATAATAGAAAGAATTATTGTATCGCTTCTAGAAATGTTTTTTTAAATTCATTATATTCCTTAATTCCTGATATACGTATGTTATCATTGATAATAAAAGTCGGTACAGAGGAAAAGTGGTACTTACTTGCCAAATTATAATCTTCTATAAGCCTTTTATCATATTTATTGGAATCTATAGAATTATTCATATCGTCTACATCTAAGCCTATACTCTTGGCAATTTCATTTAAAATATTTTTATCAGCTATATTTAACTTATCACCAAAATAAGCTTTAAATACTATCTTAGAATATTCATCATACTTATTGTGTTCTTTGGCATAATATTCTGCTAGATGGGCTCTTCTAGTATTAAACTCACCATTTAAATTATTGAATTCAATACCAAAATCCCTTCCTAACCTCGATAAATAATTTAGAGAATTTACTACATATTCTTTTGGATATACAGTAAATAAATCCATACCTTCTAATGGGGTATTTGAGTCTAATTCAAATGGTATCCATTAAAAAAAAATGGTGAAGGAAATTGGGAAAAGTTGTAGAAGTAGTATATCAATTACATTATTTTGGTACCTAAATATACTTATAAATTTAGTGATGCTTGGACTTTATCCAGAGATATAGAAAACAACACTGTAAAAGTAGATTACTGACATGATTTTGGAAGGATTAAATAAAATGAATTATTTAATGGATTTAAGAAAATTAGTTGGTTTGAGACCATTAATTGCATGTGGTGCAGGTGTGGCAATAATTAATGAAGAAAACAAGGTATTGCTGCAGCGTAGAGCAGATAATGATTGTTGAGGATTTATTGGTGGAATGATGGAAATTGGTGAGAGTATTGAAGAAAAAGCTAAAAGAGAAGTTTTCGAAGAAGTTGGAATAGAACTTAAAGATATAAGATTTTTTAAGGTTTATTCAGGAAAAGAATTTTATTATAAATACCCATCTTGAGTTATGTAGAGATTCAGTGGAAAATTATATTTCAAATCATTAATAATTTTATAAATTAAAGCTTTAATAATAGTAAGATTCTGCACCTAAAATAGGTGCTTTTTTCGTTAAATTTGTTTCTAACGGTTAAATTTGGGCATAAATCATTTAAGTTGGATTATTTATATTAATAATCAATAAAGAGTTTCAAACAAACACGGGGGTGATTTTTTGTCATTAATTAACACAAAAAAATACTTTACTCCTCAAAAGATGATGAGAACAGTAATCATATCATTGATTCCAGTAATATTGTCATCAATATACTTTTTTGGCTGGAGGTCCTTTATTCTTCTTTTGTGGGTAACATTATTTGGAGTAGTCACAGAGTGGATTTTTGAGAAAAAGTACGGAAAAAAAGCATCAGAAGCAATTTTTGTAACTTGTATACTTTATGTACTAACCCTTCCAGCGCGGACACCATTTTGGATAGCAGCAGTAGGTATTATATTTGGAGTTGTTTTTGGAAAAGAGGTTTTTGGAGGATTTGGAAAGAACATTTTTAATCCTGCCTTAGTGGCCAGAGCATTTGTTTATGTATCTTTTCCAGAACAATTGACAATACAATGGTCTAAATCGGCTCTAGGCTTCCCAGGCGGCTTCACAACATATCTTACAGAAAACATAGATGCCATTTCACAGGCTACACCAATGCTTATATTTAGGGAAACAGGAGATATGGTTTCATCAATAAAGTTATTGGTAGGCAATGTATCTGGTTCCCTTGGAGAAACAAGCGCAATATTAATTATCCTAGCAGGTATATATTTGATTTACAAAAAAGTAGCATCTTGGGAAACTATGACAGGAGTTTTAATTGGCTTTATTGGACTTAGTACAATACTATATTTTCTAGGTTTTGCTCAAATACCAAATCCTCTCTTTGGTATTTTATCTGGAGGATTTCTCTTTGGAACTGTCTTCATGGCTACAGATCCAGTATCTTCTCCAAAAACTAAAGGAGGAAAGTGGATATATGGAATTCTAATAGGAATTGTAACAGTAATCATACGTGGATATGCATTATTTGCTGGAGGAATGATGTTTGCAATACTAATTGGAAATACCTTTGCTCCAATAATAGATGAAGGTATTAATTATTATAAGAAATCTAAAAAAGCAGCTAAGGCAAAAGGAAAAGAGGTGACTGCATGAAAAAGTCCTTTATCTTTCCAATAATATTTATGGTTATAATAACAGCCTTTTTTACAGCTATATTAGCATTCCTTAACTATAGCACTGCTGATGTAATTGCCTTTAATCAAGAAACAGAGTTAAGAAAAACAATTCTATATGTATTTAATATAGAATCAACTTCTAGTGAACCTGAAAAAATAGAGGAAGTTTTTAATAAATACATAAGTGAAGAAACCGTTAATGGACAAAAAGTCTTTGTAGCTAAAGAAGGGGATAACACTATAGGCTATGCTTTTCTAATAGGAGGAACAGCTCTATGGGGAACTGTAGAAGGCTTTGCTGCAGTATCTGAAGACTTTAGTGAATTATTAGGAATAGATTTTGTGTCACATAGTGAAACTCCTGGTCTAGGCGGTAGAATTTCTGAGGATTGGTTTAAGGAGCAGTTCAGGGGATTAATGTTAACTAATTCTAATAACGGAAACTATATAGTTTACAAGCCTGCCCCAGGGGGAAATGTAGATGCTATAGCTGGAGCTACCTTAACATCTAAATCAGTAAGTGACTTTATAAATAAAGACATTTATGAGTTCATAAAAGAAAATAGGGGGGGAATATAAATGGCTGGAGATAGTCCAAAAAAGATATTCATAATGGGATTGTGGAAGGACAATCCAGTATTTAGACAGATTATAGGTATATGTTCTGCCTTAGCTGTGACAAACCTTATGCTTAACTCTCTTATAATGGGACTCGGACTCATATTTGTTACAGCATTTTCTGAGCTTACTATTTCAATTATTAGGAGTTTTACACCTAAGCATATAAGGATGATGATTCAAGTATTAATTATTTCTGTATATGTAATCATAGTAGATATTGTCTTAAAGGCTTATTATCCAGAAATGAGCAAGGCTCTAGGTCCATATGTAGGACTTATAATAACAAACTGTATAATAATGGGACGTTGTGAAGCCTATGCACAGAAAAATCCACCACTAAGTTCCTTTTTAGATGGAATAGCTTCAGGAGCAGGATATACATTAGTTTTGTTAGCTATAGCTTTTGTTAGAGAGCTTTTAGGTTTTGGAACTATATTCGGTGTTAAAGTACTAGGAGACTGGTGGACTAATTGGACAATTATGATAATGCCTCCAGGAGCCTTCTTTGTTTTAGCAGTAGTTATATGGATAGCAAGAAGTATTTCCTCAGAAGATAAAGAAAAAGAAAAGGAGGTAGCTAAGGCATGATAGAACTTAATCCTTTTGTAATCTTTATTGCATCTATTTTTACAAACAACATGATACTAAGTAATTTTCTAGGTATGTGTTCATTTATAGCTGTTTCAAATGAAATAAAGACATCTATGGGGCTAGGGCAGGCAGTTACATTTGTACTGACATTTACTACCATATTGAATTATTTTATTTACTATAATATCTTAGTACCTTTAAATTTAGAATATCTTAGATTTATAGTTTTTATAATTACTATAGCAGCCTTCGTTCAGCTAGTAGAGATGGTAGTAGAAAGATATCTTCCAAATCTATATTATGCTCTGGGAATATTCTTGCCTTTGATAACAGTTAATTGTGCTATACTAGGGGTTTCACTCTTTATGGTAATCAGAGAATATACATTAATGCAATCAATCGGATTTAGTCTTGGTTCAGGTATTGGATGGACACTAGCTATAGTAGCATTAGCAGGAATTAAGCAAAGACTTAAAAGAGCAAGTGTTCCTAAAGGATTAGAAGGGCCAGGTATTACTATAATTGTAATAGGTCTGATGGCGCTGGCATTTATAGGCTTTTCAGGCATAGTACAGATTCAATAGGGGGGATATTATGGACACTATAATAATCACAACTATAACTATAACCTCCATTACTGGAATACTTGCCTTTCTTTTAACCCTTGCAGATCGTACTATTAACAATTATGGAGAAGTTAAAATTACTATAAACGATGAAAAAGAATATATTGTTGAGGGAGGCTCTTCATTACTTTCTTCCTTAATGGAGCAACAGATTTTTATACCTTCTGCATGTGGAGGAAAGGGTACCTGTGGATACTGTAAGGTAAAGGTCCTTGAGGGAGGAGGAACAGTTCTTCCTACTGAAACACCATTTCTAACAGATGATGAGCTTAAATCTCATGTAAGACTTTCATGTCAATGTAAGGTCAAGCAAGAATTAAAGATTCAAATTCCTGAAGAATTATTTAATGTAAAAGAATATGAAGCTACAGTAGAATCTATAGAAGATATGACATCTGTAATCAAGAAGTTAAGAATAAGGCTTAAGGAAGGCGAAGAAATTAACTTTAAACCAGGACAGTATATTCAGTTAAAGGCTCCAAAATATGATGGAAATGATGAAGAAGTTTACAGGGCATATTCCATAGCCTCACCTCCATCTGAGAAAAATTATATAGATTTAATAATTGGATATGTTCCAAATGGTATAGTAACTACCTATGTTCATCAGTTTTTAAAAGAAGGAGATACTGTTTATTTCAATGGGCCATATGGAGATTTTTGCTACCAAGATAATAATGATAGAGAAATAATAATGGTGGCAGTAGGTACAGGTATGGCTCCAATACTCTCTATTCTTTACCACTTAAAAGAAAATAATATAAAAAGAAAGGCTACATTTTATTTTGGAGCTAAGACACCAGATGATTTATTTCTATTAGACGAGATGAAGAACTTTGAAGAAACATTGTTTGATTTCAAGTTCATTCCTACTCTTTCTAGGGTTACTGAGGAGCATAACTGGTTTGGAGAAAAGGGAAGAGTTAATAATGCTTTAGAAAAATATGTAGAAGATGGAGAGAACAAAGAAGCATATCTATGTGGGAATCCTCCAATGATAGATACAGTAGTTAATGTTTTAAAGAAAATTGGAATACCAGAAGAGTTAATATTCTTCGATAAATTTTAAACTGTGAGTGCTTTTACTCACAGTTTATTGTTTAATAACTACAAAAATCAATAAAACCTCACCTCCTTATTTCAAATATTTGATTTTTATATGTAAAATGTTTATAATATAAATGGTAACATATAGTTACAAGGACTATTCTTAGGAGGTTGTATATGAACAACGAAGAGCAAAATGTTTTACCTATTAATATAGAAGATGAGATGAAAACATCATACTTAGACTATGCAATGAGTGTAATTGTGAGTAGAGCCTTACCTGATGTTCGTGATGGGCTAAAGCCGGTTCATAGAAGAATACTTTATTCTATGAATGATCTTGGTAATACGCCTGATAAACCTCATAAAAAGTCTGCCCGTATTGTCGGTGAAGTACTAGGTAAGTACCATCCACATGGTGATTCAGCTGTTTATAATGCAATGGTAAGACTTGCCCAAGATTTTTCAACTAGATATACCCTAGTAGATGGACATGGAAACTTTGGTTCAATAGATGGTGATGGGGCTGCACATATGCGTTATACAGAGGCTAGAATGTCTAAAATAGCTCTTGAAATGCTTAGAGATCTAGGCAAAGATACTGTAGACTTTAGACCTAACTTCGATGAAACTTTAAACGAGCCAGTAGTACTACCTAGTAGATTTCCAAATCTATTAGTTAATGGTTCTTCAGGAATTGCAGTAGGTATGGCAACATCAATTCCTCCTCATAACTTAGCAGAAGTTATAGATGGAGCAATAATGATGATAGACGATCCAGATGTTCAGATAGATGAGCTTATGAGATGTGTTAAGGGACCAGACTTTCCTACAGGTGCTATAATAATGGGTAAGGATGGGATTAGATCAGCCTATAGAACAGGAAGAGGAAGAGTAGTCGTACGTGCTAAAGCTGATTTTGAACAGAATAGCAAGGGAAGAACTTCTATAATCGTTACAGAGATTCCATACCAAGTTAATAAGGCTAGACTTATAGAAAAAATTGCTGAGCTTGTTAGAGAAAAAGTTATTGAAGGAATTTCTGACCTAAGAGATGAATCAGATAGAAATGGTATGAGAATTGTAATAGAAATTAAAAGAGATGCAAATCCAAATGTTGTCTTAAATAATTTGTATAAGCATACTCAGCTTCAAGATACATTTAGTATAATAATGATAGCAATTGTAAATGGTGAACCAAAGCTCCTAAGTCTAAAGCAAATGTTAAGACATTATCTTGACCATCAGAAAGAAGTAATAGTAAGAAGAACACAATATGATTTAAACAAAGCAGAAGAAAGAGCACATGTATTAGAGGGTTTAAGGATAGCATTAGACAATATAGATGCTGTAATATCACTTATTAGAGGTTCAAGAACTGTAAACGAAGCTAAAGAAGGCTTAATTAACAACTTTGGTTTATCTGAGAAGCAGGCACAAGCAATATTAGATATGCGTCTGCAAAGGCTTACAGGATTAGAAAGAGATAAGATAGAAGAAGAATACGAAGCACTTATAATAGAAATAAATAGATTAAAAGAAATACTTGCCAATGACAGACTTATATATCAAATAATTAAAGATGAGCTTATTGAAATTAAAGAAAGTTATAAAGATGATAGAAGAACAGAAATAAGACCTTCAGCAGAAGAAATAGACATAGAAGATATGATTCAAGAAGAAAATGTAGCTATTACATTAACTCACTTTGGATATATAAAGAGAATGCCTGAAGACACATACAAGGCACAAAAAAGAGGCGGGAAAGGCATAACAGGGCTTACTACTAGAGAAGAAGACTTTGTTGAGCACCTTTTTGTGACATCAACACATGATAACTTATTGTTCTTCACAAATCAAGGTAGAGTATATAGTATAAAGGCTTATGAAATACCAGAGGCTAAAAGGCAAGCAAAGGGTACAGCAATTATAAATCTCCTTCAATTAAATTCTGGAGAAAATATTTCTGCTATAATACCTATCAAGGATTTTGATCCAGATGACTATCTTGTTCTTGTTACACAAAATGGTACTATCAAGAAAACTAAGCTAGATCAATTTGAAAATATGAGGAAAAGTGGATTAATAGCCATTAGTCTTAAGGACGATGATGAGTTAATAAGTGTAAAAAGAACTAGTGGAAATGATGAGATAATGATAGTAACTTCTAGCGGTATGTCCATCAGGTTTAGTGAAAAAGATGTAAGAGATATGGGAAGAACTGCAATGGGAGTTAAAGCTATAACCCTTAATGAAGGTGACAAGATAGTTGGAATGGGGACTGTAGAAGATGGTAAAGACCTCCTTGTCATAAGCGAATTTGGTTATGGAAAAAGAACATCTCTTGAAGAATATAGAGTTCAGTCAAGAGGCGGTAAAGGTATAAAAACTTACCATGTAAAAGAGAAAACAGGAAATATAGTTAATGCTAAAGTAGTTGAAGATGATGATGAAGTTATGATAATAAGTCTCTCAGGTGTAATTATTAGATTAAAAGTATCAGACATTCCAAGGATGGGAAGAACTACACAAGGGGTAACACTAATGAGATTTGGCAAAGATGATAAGGTAGTATCTGTTGCTACAGTAGTAGCAGAGGACGAAGAATAGAGGTTGTTGCTTAACTGAACTAAAAAGAGATTCTTCGATTACGTATAGTATGACAACTTGTAACATATGTCATTCTAAGTACGCAAGTCTGAAGAGTCTCTTTAATTGATTATATTATATATAGTGCAATAGCCCATTTCTTTCTCTAACAAGTTTACAATAGTACTATTTTATTATAATATATTAATATATTTGTAATTAAAAGGAGGGACCTTTTATAATGGAAATCAATAAAGTATTTAATGAAAGTTTAGATTCATGGGTGATTGATATTATTGGGGAACTAGATATATATACGTCACCTAAATTTAAAGAAGTGCTTCTTGAGGCATTAGAAGAGAAAATGGGTAATATAATAATAAATGGACAAAGTCTATCTTACATAGATAGTACAGGACTAGGTGTATTAATAAGCGCTTTAAAAAAGGTAAAAGAAAATAATAAAACCATAACCATAGAAAGAATTAAACCTAATATTAAAAAGCTATTTGATTTGACAAGTTTAGATAAAGTATTTGTTATAAAGGAGTGATTAATTCACATGGTAGATAAAGTAGAGAGTAGCTTTGATTGTATAAAACTAAGCATCCCTAATAAAGCAGAATATGTAAGTGTAGTTAGACTAACTACTTCGGCTATAGCAAGTAGAATGGGTTTTGATATAGAAGAGATTGAAGACATAAAAGTAGCCATAGCAGAAGCTTGCACAAATACACTAGAACATGGTTCTAATAATAAAGAAGAAAACTTCGATATTGATTTTGATATGTATGTGGACAAGCTAATAATAACGGTAAAAGGAATTGGAAAAGACTTTAGTACAGAAAATATAGAAGAATTAAAGGTTGAAGACTTTGGAGAGGGGAATTTAGGAATATTTATAATTAATTCTCTTATGGATGAAGTCAATATAATTAATGATTGGAATAAGGGTACTGGGATAAGGATGATTAAGTATATGAAGGATGATATCAAATGACAGATGACTTAACAAAAATTAATAGCAAGGAACTGTTCAAAAAATATAGTGAAAATAGAGCTTCCCATATTAGAGAAGAGCTTATAAAAAGACATCTTTATATTGCAGAGATTTTATCCAAAAAATATGTAAACAGAGGAATAGATTATGAGGATATTTACCAAGTAGCATGTATAGGTCTTATTTATGCTGTAGATAGATACGATATTTCAAAGGGGTATGAATTCTCTAGCTTTGCTACGCCTACAATTATAGGAGAGATAAAGAAACACTTCCGTGATAAAGGCTGGGCTATAAGAGTACCTAGAAGAATACAAGAGCTCTCAAAGAAGATAAATGTATCAAAAAACACATTAAGTCAGACTTTACAGAGAACCCCTACAGTTGATGAGTTAGCAGAATATTTGCAATGCTCATCTGAAGAAATCCTAGAAGCAATGGAAGCTAGCAAGGTATATACCCCTCATTCATTAGATGTAGTTTTTGATTCAAATGGTGATGATAAAGATGTAAATCTGGCAGAATTAATAGGGGAAGATGACAAATACTTTACAACTATAGAAAATAATGATTTTTTAAAGAAGAATATAGAGAAGTTAAATGATATGGAGAAAAAGATACTCTATGATAGATATTTTAATAAGAAAACTCAATTTGAAATAGCTAAGGAATTAAATATTTCTCAAATGACAGTATCAAGAATGGAGAAAAAAATCATTGAGAAATTCAAAAAAGAGCTAAAGAAGATATATAATTAGAAACAAGTTATGGTAAAAAATAACACTTGAAAAGGTGAGAAGAAAATGATACATTATATTTCACCGTCAGTTAAATAAGAAATAGGCGTGAATAAAAAAACAAAAAAAACACTTGACAATTCATAAAAAAAGTGATAAAGTAATAAGAGTCAGCGATAATAAATATATAAAATATTGATTAAAGATGACACTTGAAAA